>CAMTZV010000030.1 GCA_947086625.1 uncultured bacterium
TATGCCGCCGCAAACGAAAACTGAAAGCTCACGCTGTGCAGCACAAACGGGCGGTACAAAAGCAGAACAAACGCCGATGCCCCCAGCGCCGCGCGCGCGTCATAGCCGCGCCCGATGCACGTTGCGAGCAGAAACGCAAAAAACATGAAAACTGCCCGCTGCGTGGACACACCCATCCCGGCCATCGTCCCGTAGCAAAAGAGCAGCATGCCCGAAAGCCCCGCACAGGAGGCGTACCCAAGCCCGATCCCCCGCAGCAGCGCGTAGACGCCCATGCCGATGACGCTCACATGCAGACCGGAGACCGCCAGAATGTGCCCGACACCCGCCCGCTGAAACAGTGCGGATACGTCTGCGTCCAAAAGGGACTTCTCCCCCGCGAGCATCGCCGCCAAAATCCCCGCCTCCTCTGCCGGAAGCATGCTCGCGCACACGCGGGCGATGGCCGCACGAAGCGCAAAAAGCCGCTCCCGCCACAAAAAAATACCCTTCGGCGCGCGGACACAGCTGACCTCTTCGGCGCGCATCCGCCCGATTGTCTGTCTGCTCTTATAATATTCTCTCTCGTTGAATTGTCCCTCGTTGCGGGGAAAACCGAAGCCCTCGACGGTTCCTGTGACGAGCAGCGCGCTTCCGAGCGGGAATACGCACTCCTCCGTAGATACGATAAGCTGAATCTTTTCATCCGGCAGCGCCAGCACAAGCAAAAGCCTGCCGTTTTTTTCCTCCCTGTGGAGCAGCATTCCGCGCACGGTCTGCTCCTGCCCGGCACCGAGCGTCTGCTCGCATTCTTTCCACCGTGCCTCCTGTGCGAGAAAGCCGGCTGCCGCAAGCCCTCCCGCCGCAATGAGCATCACCGCCCGCGCGCCGCACTCCCGCCGGCGCTTTTCGCGCAAAAGCGGCAGAAACAGTGCACAGACAAGCACAGCCGCACACAGCGCCTCCGCTTTTGAGATGCCCTCCGCGAAGCGAATGCCGAAAACCGCTGCAAGCGCGAGCTGGCAGCTCAGCCGTTTATTCCATCCGATGCGGATCATCCTCCTTTATGTTCGCGTCGTTGACGATGATCTCCCGGCTGCTCGGAGCCGTCCGCACATAGGAGAGATCCTGCTCATAGAGCGTCCCGAGCGAAAAGCTTTCCCGATATACGCCGGACGTATCGCCGTTGACGGATATCTGTACCTTGTCGATGTGCGGAAGCGCCGTCAGCGAATTGACAAGGGAATAGATCACGATCGCCTCCTGCACGTTGTAATTCTGCGTCCGAAAGCCTGCGTCAAGACTGACATAGCAAATGCGGTCCGCCACGGAAACGTTGACGAGCGCAGTCTCCGATGGAATGGACGCCATCGCGTCGGTAATCTTTGGCCCGGCCAGAAGATGCTCGATGACAAGCTTTTCCAGCGACACGTTATTGTTATAGTAGACCCGCTGCGTCTCGAGCACCAGCCCGTCACCCGCCAGATTGGAAAAATACAGATCGAGCGTCGCGTGCTGGATGGAGTTGATCTGCTCACCCGGATTGACGACAAAATCCTCGTTTGTCATCTCCCCGACCTCGTTTCCCTTCGAGTCCAGCAGCGGCTCATCCTCCACAAAAAATTCCAGGCAGTCCACGCCCTCCACCTGTGTCAGCGTCTGCACGAGCGCGAGCCTGCACAAAATTTCCGGAACGGAATCCATCGTCCGGTAATTGCCGTTAAAATAAACCTTCAAATCCCCGTCACCCGTGAGCTGCGTCTGCGTCACCTCCACGCCCTCCGGGATCGGCCGCACATAGTCCACGTCGCCGGAATCGCTTGAGAGCACGCGGATTAACTCGGAGACGAGCAGTCCCGTATCGCCGGGCGCCGCGTTCGGCTCATAGTCCTGCCGCACGGTCTTTGTCTGTTCCTTATCCAGATAGCTGATGAGCAAAGCCCCCTCCTCCGGCCCCGGATCCTTTTTTCCGCAGCCGGCCGCAAGCACGCCCGCCACAAAAAGGAGCAGCGCAGCCAATATCGATCGCTTTCCCATGCCATGCCTCCTATACCGAAATAAACTTGAGCGGGATGCGGACCGTAAAGATCGTGCCCTCCCCCTCCGTGGAAAACGCCTTGATCGCCCCGCGATGCATCAAAATAACGCTGCGCGAAATTGCAAGCCCAAGACCCGTGCCGCCGATCTCCCGCGAGTGGGATTTGTCCACGCGGTAAAAGCGCTCGTAAATATGGTCGATTGCATCCTCCGGGATGCCGCAGCCGTTGTCCTCCACCTTGACATAAAAATACTGGTGGTCCGCGTTGAGCGACACGTGCACCCAGCCGTCCGGCTTATCGTTGTACTTGATCGCATTTTCAATCAGATTCGTGAGCGCCAGCGACATCTTCGACTCGTCGATCTCCGCGCTCACCGGCCGAAAGCTCTCGAGCACCAGCTCGATGTTCTGCCGGTCTGCGATCGGCATGAGCCGTTTCATAATCAGCTCCAGCGACTCGTTCACATTGACCGCCGTGATGTTTAAGCTGTCGGCCGCCGCCTTATCCATCTTGACGAGCGAGAGCAGATCCGTAATGATCTTATTTTCCCGCTCGATCTCCGAGGCAATGTCGGTCATAAACTCCTGATACAGCTCCACGGGCGCACCCTCCTGCCCGGTCAGCGAATCCGCGAGCACCTTCATCGATGTCAGCGGCGTTTTCAGCTCATGCGACACGTTTGAAACGAACTCCTGACGCGACTCGTCCAAAACCTTCATGTTTTTGAGCATCGCGTTGATGTTGACGGAGATCTCCTCCGCCTCCGTGTAATCGTCGATGAGCAGCATATCCTCGCCGTATCCGATCTGGATCTCCTCGATCGAGCGCGACATCTTCCGAAACGGGCGCGCGATGCGGTTTGCAATAAAAATTGAAAAAAACACGATCAGGATCGTCGCGGAGAGCTGGATAATCAGCGCAATGTTTTTCAGATTTTCCGCGGCGTCGCGCACGACATCCGTCGAGGCGCTCATGAGCAGCACCCCGAGGATCTCCTGCGTCTCCACGTCGCGGATCGGCAGTGTGATCTGGATATAGCGGTTCACCGGGTCGTACTTGTTCGACTCCGAGCCCTGGAAGCTCGTGGCCACCTCCTCGCAGATGATGATCTTTTTCGTATCCAGATCATAGGTATCCTTTATAATATGAAACGTGTTGTCTATGACGAGGATTCGCCCGTCGTAAATATTACAGATCAGCTCCACACGGGAATTGATCGACTCGTTCGTCACATCCTCCAGATAGCCGTTGTTCGCGATCTGATCGGATAAGATCTTCGCCTGGCTCAGAATATCGATACTTCGGATCGAAATCGCCCGGTTCTCATATCCGCGGATGATCCCGATGCGAAGACCGATCCCCGGAAGCATCCCAAAGAAAATAAACGCGAGCGCCAACCGAAAACGCAGGCTTTTTAAAAATTTCCGCAGCTTCTTTTTTGACTTCATCCCCATGCTTCCTTACCCGCGATAGTAATAGCCCACACCCCATTTCGTGTGGACATATTTCGGCTCGCTCGGGTTCGCCTCGATCTTTTCGCGCAGACGCCGCACATGGACGTCCACCGTACGCACATCGCCCGGATAATCCACGCCCCACACGAGCTCCAAAAGCTTCTCGCGGCTGAACACCTTATTCTGGTTCGTCACAAACAGCTCCAAAAGCTCGAACTCCCGCGCAGTCAGATTCGTCTCTTTGCCGAGAATAAACAGGCGGCGGCTCTCCAGATCCAGCTCCAGATCCCCGCTCTTTACAACCCGCGCCTTTGTCTGCGGCACCTCCTTTGTCCCGGTCCGGCGCATGATCGCCTTGATGCGCGCCTTGACCTCCAGAATGTTAAAGGGCTTTGTGATATAGTCGTCCGCACCGTACTCGAGGCCGAGGATCTTATCCATATCGTCGCCCTTTGCCGTCAGCATGACAATCGGGACGTTGGAAAACTCCCGTATCCTCTGGCACACCTCAAAGCCGTCCATCTTTGGCAGCATCAGATCCAGCAGAACCATGTCATACGTGTTCGCCGTCGCCAGCCGCAGCGCCTCCTCCCCGTCGTAGGCACACTCCACCTCCATGCCGTCCTGCTCCAAGGAAAACCGTATCCCCTTCACGATCAGCTTTTCATCATCTACCACAAGCACCTTTTTCGCCATAAATACACCTCAATCTACTGTTATCAAACCCTCCAGCCTTGCATACACTTTCTCCCCGATCCCCTCAACCTTTTTGAGATCCGATGCGGCGGAAAACGCGCCGTTTTCCTCCCGATAGGCGATGATGGCCGCCGCCTTCGCATCCCCGATGCCGGGCAGTGCCTTCAGCTCCTGCGCGCCCGCCGTGTTGATATTGACGCGCTCATCGCCCACATCCTCCGGGGCCTTTTCCTCCCCGGAGAGCGCCCCGGCCTCCTCCTGCGTCAAAAGCACGATCATCTGGCCGTCGGTAAGCGGCTTCGCCTGATTCACCGCCCACGCCGACGCCTCCTGCGTCATGCCGCCGGCCAGCGCGACCGCCTCGTACACACGGCTCCCCGCCGAAAGCGTATAGACACCCGGTCGCTTCACCGCACCGCACACATAGACGGTGACCGTGCCCGATGCATCCTCTCCGGCAAAACCGCCGCCGGACGCTGCCCGCTGCGACGTATCCGTCCCTCGTTCAGAGGTGCCGTCTGCCGCATCCGCCGCCGGGACACCCTCCTGCCGTCCCGATGCCTGTGCATCCGCCGCCGAAACGCCCTCCTGCGGCCCCGCGTCCCACGACAGCTCCTCCGCAGCGCGTCCGCCGTCCGCCTCCTGACCGTTACCGGGCAGAAACGATGCGCACCCATATAAAAGCAACAGCACAAGACAGCCCGACGCTGCCTTTGCTGCTTTCCTCTGTCTTTGTCTCATTGAAAGCTCCTTTCCGCGCCGTCTGCGCGGCAAGGACACTTGAAGCGATATACCTATTTTAACGAAAGATTGCGCAGATTACAACCCCTTTTTCCTAACTATTCGTAACGGTTCAGCCCGAGGTCTGCGATTCCTTCTCCTTCCTGTGCCGTGTGCACCCGCTGCCCGCAAAGCCGGACGTGAGCGCCCCTGTCGGGCAGACGTCCTTACATGCGCCGCAGCGGATACACTCGGGGCCGTTTACGTCCTTTGTGACCTCCACCGCCATCGGACAGACCTGCTCGCACGCCTTGCAGCCCGTGCATCTGCCTTTATCCAAATGCATCTGAAAAAAGCTGAAACGATTGAACAGGGCGTAGAATGCCCCCAGCGGGCACAGATAGCGGCAGAACGGGCGGTGGATGAACATGGAGGCCGTCACGATCACGGCCAGCACGAGCACCTTCCACTGAAAGAGCGCACCGGCCAGCGTCCGCAGGGCCGGGTCTGCGAGCATCAGGGGAATGCCGCCGCCAAGCGTCCCGGCGGGGCAGACATACTCACAGAAATACGGCGGCGTCACGCCGGTTTTCGTCACGGCAAAGGCGGGCAGGCCGATCACAAGAACGAGCAGTACAGCATATTTCAGATAACGGGCGGGCCGGTCGATCTTCCCCGGCACCCTAAGCCGCGGAGCCGGGATTTTGTGAAGAAGATCCTGCACGAGCCCGAAGGGGCACAGCAGGCCGCAGACGGCCCGGCCGAGCACGATTCCAAAGAGCATGAGCATGCCCAGCACATAAAACGGAAAATGGCGCTTCCTGCCGCCCACCGCCGCCGAAAGCGCGCCGATCGGGCAGGCGCCGAGCGCCCCGGGGCAGGAATAGCAGTTGAGGACGGGCACGCAGACGGCCTTTGTGCCGCCGGTAAAAATCCGCCCCCTCCCAAAGCCGATTACATAGCCGTTCGCCACGGCCGCGGAGACAAGCTGCATCATGCGCTGAAACGACATGCGTCTTTTTGCACCTCCGTCCTTTACCCGATCCCGATGCATTCCAGACATATCCTCACCGCCTTTTCCATGACCTCCACATACTCCTGCCGAAGCAGACCGACAGCGATCAGGGCCGCCGAGAGCACAAGCACGCCGCAGCGCACAACCAGAACCAATTTCTTTTTCAACACGGATCTCCTCCTTTTCCCAGTCCTGTGGGCGTCTTCCGCCGCCGGAGATACGCCCCGCGGTCCGAAGCGCACTACGCCACCGCGTTCGCGTTGATCTGCTCGATCACCCTGCGGATGCCCGTCCAGACATTTAAATCCGTAAAAATCTCCACGACGCTTCCACGGTCCGTAAACGGCGCTTCCTGCAAGACGGACAGATCCTTCATCAGGCCGTTGTGAACGATGTACTCCACGATCCGATTCACGAAATAAATCTGCCTGCTGTCCAGATTCGCCCCGTCCAGATAGTCCGAAAACGCTTCCTTCGCGGCATTCATGTCAAGCCCGACGATTTCCCGCACAAATTCCCCGAGTGGCTTTTCCCCGTATTCTTTTTCATAATCCTCCCGTGTCCCGAGCTCACTCCACAAAATTTCCTCGAGCGATTTCACATCCGTCTCCGTCAGGGGCTGATTCGTCTTCAGCTTCGCAATGACCAGATGATCGGGATGCTTTCGGATATAAAATTCCGCCTTTGCCCTGTAATTTGCCAGCTCGTCGCTCTCGAGCTCGGACTCGTGCCATTCCTGCGATAAAATCTCATCCGTAAAATCGGTCACATACTTCGTCGCTTCCGTCAGCGGCACATACTTCATCAGATCGCGCATGCTTTCGCGGATATGCTCCAGCTCGTCGATGCCCGCATCGTCCACATAGCCGGTGTGCAGAATCTTCTGAATCAAATCCGCCTGCTTTTGCACCTCCGGGATGTTTGCCACATCCGCCACGGCGCGCACCTGCTTCTTCAGGTCGCGTAGCGCCCGCGTATACGTCTTTCCCGCCAGCTGTGCCAGCTCGATCCCATACATCAGCGCGTCGAACCTGACTGCACTGACTTCCTCCTCCCCGGGAGGCAAAAGCGGCGCCAGCTCCTCGCGGATCACACGCGTATCCTCATATGTCAGTGCGTCGTAATTTTTTGCATGTGCATAAAGATTCACGTATTTTAAATGCTGGCGCACCGCAAAATTGTCACGGTTCAGCCCCGACACCTGTTCGCTCATCATCCCGACCAGCTTTTCCCGCCAGGCGGCCAGCCGCTCTGCCTGATACTGCGCCTTTTGCAGCTGAAACGCGAGATCAAATTCCAGTGCAAAAACAGCGCCCGGCAGCGCCATGCGGCCTGCGGCCTCTCTTCCGCCGCCCATGCGGAAAAACTCAAAATTGCCGCAAAAATCGAAAATATAAAACTGCTCCTTGTCGCCGCCGTCCAAAAGCCCCTGGCACAGCCTTGTCCCACGCCCGATCATCTGCCAGAATTTTGCCCTGCTCATCACCTTTTTAAAAAATACGAGGTTTAAGATTTCCGGCACATCGATTCCCGTGTCGAGCATGTCCACCGAGATAGCGATCCGCGGCAGCTTCTCCGGCTCCGAGAACTCGTCGATGGCCGTCTGGGCATAGCTCGTATAATTGTCGATTACCTTCGCGTAATCGTTCGGAAGCTGCGGATATTCCCTGTGGAAAATCTCATATATTTTTTCGGCGTGATCGTGATTTTTCGCAAATAAAATCGTCTTTCCAAGCGTCGAGCCGTATCCGGTTTTCAGGCCGTCCGACATAAGGGTATGAAGCACCCTGCGGATCGTGTCCTCGTTAAAAATCCATGTGTTGAGCGCGGACGATGCGATCGCGTCAGGAACCTTTCCCTCCTCGTTCTCAAACGTATTTTCAAAAGCCTCCTTTTCCTCGTCCGGCAGCTCATCGTACACAATCCCCTGCTCCACAAATTTCAGCGTCGTTTCGATCGACTGGAAATCGACGAGATACCCGTCCTTCACCGCCTGCGCCAGCTCGTAGCCGTATGTCGGAACGCCGCTCTCCAGCTCAAAAACGGAGTAAGTGTTTTTATCGATTTCATTCTTCGGCGTCGCAGTCAGCCCTACGAGCGGCGCGTCAAAATAAGAAAAAATATCCCTGTATTTGTTGTAAATCGAGCGGTGTGCCTCGTCGCAGATCACAAGGTCAAAATGCCCGCAGGAAAAAATTTTTCCGTCCGCGTCCCGCGCGTCATCGATGACGTTCATCATCGTCTGATAGGTGGAGAACACACAGTGCGCGTCGTAGCCGCCCTTTTCCTCGCACAGGTTCGTGCAGGAGAGATCCGGCAGGAGGTTTACAAAGCTGCGCTTCGCCTGCGTGACAAGCGAATTGCGGTCCGCCAGAAACAAAATATTTTTGACCCAGCCCGCCTGTAAGAGCACCTCGCTAAGCGCAATCACGGTTCGCGTCTTGCCCGAACCGGTCGCCATGACGAGCAGCGCCTTCCTCCTGTTTTTCCGGTCAAAGCTGTCGCAGACCGCTTTGACCGCGCCCTCCTGATAGTAGCGCCCCGCAATCTGTTTGTTGACGACGATATTTTTCAGGTTCGTCCGCATCGCGCATAAATTAAACCATTTTTCCAGATCCCTTTTCGAGTAGATCGCCGCGCACGCACGCTCGGGATAGCGGCCGTCGATCACCCGCGTATCAAAGCCGTTTGTCAGAAATACAACCGGCCTTCTCCCATACTGCTTTTCCAGCGCATCCGCGTAAAGCTTTGCCTGATGCCGCCCCTTCGCGACATCCGTGCACGTGCGCTTCGCCTCGATCAGAGCCAGCGG
>CAMTZV010000031.1 GCA_947086625.1 uncultured bacterium
ACGCTCGTTATCCCGATGGACGAGGACTACGAGTTCACGGACAATTTAGACGAGATACTCGCCGTGGAGGGCATCGATGCCGTAAACTTCGGGCCGATTGACTACGCCGTATCCAAAAATCTGCAGATCGGCTACACGATGGGCGAGGAGGTAAAGGAAGCCTACGACAGGCTTGTGAAGGCCGCGAAGGCAAAGGGCATCGGGGTGCTCGGCCCTGTGGTTCCGCCCACAAGGGAGAATCTCGAGAACGCCGTGAAGGAGGGCTATACGATGATTATCGTCGGAAATGACATGTGGCATTTCCAGAAGGCGCTGAAGGAGGTCGTGGCCGAGACGAAGGCGGTCGGAAAGCAGTAAAACAGGTAGTTTCTGCGAATTTGAAAATACAACTTGTACAAAGTGCCGTACAAGTTGTATTTTTATTATATGGAAAAAGAATTTGCGCAGAAAAGACAATCGTCCTTAAAGGGGACGCTGACGCTGCTTGTGGCGGTAGCCGCGCTGCCGTTTCTCGTGCTGTCGGTATATCTGCTCGTGTCGCTCAAGGGCTACAGCCGCGCCTATGACAATATCGTCAGCAATATGACGGTGGCGAACGACTATAACCTGGATTTCAAAAACGAGCTGGACGAGAGCATTTACCGGCTGGTGTCAGGCAGTATCACGTTCGCCGGTCTGGAGGAGGATGCTTCCGTGCAGGATCCTTACGAGCTGGTCGATGCGCTGCGGGAGGACTTCGGGGCGCTTGTGCGCATTACGACCGATAGGGAGAGCCGCCTGTGGCTGCAGAGCCTGCTGCGAAACCTCGACACGCTGCAGGACCGCATCGACGACATCCGGTACAATCTGCTGCAGGGCGGGCATTACGACGAAAATATGGAGATGCTCGACAACAACATCTACATCCTGACCGAGCTGATTCAGGACGATATCCAGTACTACATTTTTTACCAGACGAGCAGCATGAACAGCCTGAAGATCCAGCTCAACATGCAGGTGGAGCGCTTTATGATCGTTTTTGGCATCGTCCTTGCGCTGACGCTGCTCTTTGTGCTGCTCATCGCGGCGCAGACGGTCGGCGGCATCGTGCGCCCGATCGAGCGTCTGCGCTACGTGGCCGGGGAGGTCGCGCGGGGGGATTTCGGCGTGCGTGCGGATGCCGAGGGCCCGGCAGAGATCACCGATCTGGCGGGAACCGTCAACGATATGACCGTGCGTCTTGCGGCGATGGTGGCAAAGATCAAGGAGGACGAGCGGGGGATGCGCCATGCGGAGCTTCGGCTTTTGCAGGAGCAGATCAATCCGCATTTTCTGTACAATACACTGGATACGATCGTGTGGCTGATCGAGGGGGACAAGGCGGATGCGGCGGTGGACATGGTCGTCTCGCTTTCACAGTTTTTCCGGCTCGTGTTAAGCCACGGGGCGGAGTTCATCACGATCCGGGACGAGGAGCAGCACATCCGAAGCTACCTGAAGATCCAACAGGCGCGCTACCACGATATTCTGGACTATGAGATTTCGATTGACCCGGACATTTATCCGTATGAGATCTTAAAGCTGACGCTTCAGCCGCTTGTCGAAAACGCGCTCTATCACGGCATCAAGTACAAGCGTGCGCGGGGAAAGATTACGATTACGGGGCAGATGCAGGGCGCGCGCATTGTGCTGTGCGTGCAGGACAACGGGGTCGGAATGACGCCGGAGAAGCTCTCGCAGCTGCGCCGTGAGATCGAGCGGCCGTGCAAGGACACGGCGGGAGGCTTCGGACTGGCCAACGTCAACGAGCGCATCCGCATGTATTTCGGGGATTATTATGGCATGGAAATTTGTTCACGGCAGGGTGAGGGGACAAGCGTGACGGTGACGATTCCGGCACGGAAGACAGAAAGGCGTACAGGATGAAAAACGGAAAACGTATGGCGGCGGCGCTCCTGCTGCTGACGGTGCTGCTCGTGACGGTCCTGGTCGCAGGCGACCAGTTCCAGGACGTGCCTTTAAAGCAGAATACCGGCGGAAGCTACCCCGACGCGCAGGAGGATTTGATTGTAGTCGGCTTTTCGCAGCTTGGCAGCGAGTCGGTCTGGCGCACGACCCACACGGATTCGATTCGGGAGGCGCTCTCCAAGGAAAACGGCTTTTTCCTCCAATACGACAACGCGCGGCAGAAGCAGGAAAACCAGATCAAGGCGGTCCGCGGCTTCATTTCGCAGCGGGTCGACTACATCGTGCTCTCGCCGCTCATGGAGGACGGCTGGGAAACGGTGCTGACAGAGGCGAAGGAGGCAGGCATCCCGGTCATTTTGGTTGACCGCAAGATCTCCGGCGCGGACAGTCTTTACACGACGTTTATCGGCAGCGACATGGAGGCGGAGGGGCGCAAGGCGGGCGAGTGGCTCGTGCAGTATCAGAAAAAGCGGGGGAAAGAGGACGAGCCGCTCAACATCGTCATGCTCACCGGGACGCCCGGCTCGAGCTCTCAGCTTGGCAGAAGCAGAGGCTTTTACGAGGTGGCGGCGGAGCATCCGAACTGGAAGTTTATCGATCTGGCGTCGGGAGATTTCACGGTCATCAAGGGCAGGGAGGTCATGGGGGAATTTCTGCGGCGGCACAGGAAGATCGACGTGGTCGTGAGTCAGAACGACGAGATGACGTTCGGCGCGCTGGAGGCGATCCAGAACGCGGGGCGCATGACGGGCCTGCCCGGCAGCATGATCGTCATCTCCTTTGACGGCATGAAGGAGGCGCTCGAGCTCGTGGCGGACGGGCGCATTAACTGCGTGGTCGAGTGCAATCCAAGACAGGGCGACGTGGTTGCGCGCGTGATAAAGCGGCTTGAGGCGGGTGAGCCGGTCGGAAAGGTATACTATGTGCGGGAGCAGGTGTTCACGCGGGAAAACGCCAGGGATCATCTGGCCGGTTATGAGGCGAAGGAAGCCGAGTAGAGAGGAGCGATATGTTAAAGGTATTTTTAGTTGAGGACGAGAGTGTGGTTCGACAGGCGCTGCGGGACAATATCCCGTGGCAGCAGTACGGCTATCGGTTTGTCGGGGAGGCGGGGGACGGCGAGATGGCGCTTCCGATGATCCGAAAGACCGTACCGGACGTGCTGATTACGGACATTAAAATGCCTTTCATGGACGGCCTTGCGCTCAGCCACATTGTCAGAGCCGAGTTTCCCGACATGAAGATCGTCATCATCAGCGGCTACGACGACTTTGAATACGCCAGGCAGGCGATTTCCGAGGGCGTGGACGAGTATCTCTTAAAGCCCATCACCCGAAGCTCCCTGCAAAAGGCGCTCGCAGATCTCCGCGAAAAGCAGAAAAATTATCTGAAAAAGTTTGAGAGCGAAATGCAGGAGTACGAGCAGTACGCGCTGCGCAGCTTTTTTGAAAAGGTGTTCGAGGGGAAGCTCTCGGCACAGGAGCTTTACGAGGAGGCGGGGCGTCAGGGGCTTGAAATCAACGCTTCGGGCTACAACCTGATCCTGCTGGGCGTGCAGGACGATCTGTGCAGGGAGGACATTCTGCGGTATTTCCTGCGGTTTCCGGAGTGCATCGTTTTCCGCTGGAACATGAATACCTACGGCGTGCTTCTGATGGGGGAGCAAAAGCTTTTGCGGGGGCGCACCGATACCCACATGGACTATATCGAGCGGGCGTGCAGAGCAACCGCAGACAGGGAGTGGTATGTCGCCGCGGGCGAGCCGGTGGAGCGCTTCAGCCAGCTGAGCGCGTGCTACCGGCAGGTGAATCACCGGTATGCATGCCGGTATCTGGCGCCGGAGCAGCATGTGCTGACCGGTGAGCTGGCGGAAAAGTACGGGACCGCCGGCGGCGGGGAATCCTTTGGCGGGATGGATGCGAACAAGGTGGATCCCGAGATCATCCGGGGCTTTCTCGCAAACGGGCAGCGCACGGAGATCGACGAGTTTGTGGGAAGCTACATGGACAGCCTGGGAGGGGTTGTAGCGTCGAGGCTGTTTCGGGATTACCTGCTGCTCAACATTCAGTTTACGGCACAGGCGTACATTGAGAGCATCGGATGTCAGCAGAAGGAATTTTTGGAGGCGGTGGGCGCGGAGCGCATCCAGGAGATGGTGACGGATCCCGGGACGATGGAGACATACATACGCACGATGCTCGCCGAGGCGCTGCGCCTGCGCGACGAAAAGCAGCAGTCGCAGGGCAAGAAGGTTTTGCAGACGGCGCTTGATTATATCGACCGGAATTACACGCGGCCCGGCTTAAGCTTAAACGAGGTGGCGCAGGCGATCGGGGTGAGCCCGAACTATTTCAGCGGCATGTTCTCGCAGGAGATGGAGATGACGTTTGTGGAATATGTCACAAACAGGCGCATGGAGCAGGCGAAGCGTTTCTTAAAGGACGGCGTGCTGCCCGCGTCGCAGATTGCGGCGGCGGTAGGGTATCGCGATGCGCACTATTTCAGCTTTGTGTTTAAGAAGACGGTTGGGGTGTCGCCGCGGGAGTGGAGGGCGAAGAACCAGAGCCAGTGACGTGTGTGGGGGGGGGCGGGACGACAGAGCCGCGCGGCTCCGATTGTTCGTTCCGAACCAAAAGTCGCCGCGTCGGCCCTGTTGTCCCCCCCCCTCGCCCGGAACCGCCGCGGTTTCCGTTGTTCGTTCCGAACCAAAAGTCGCCGCATCGGCCCAGACGTCCCACCCTCCGCTTCTTTATGATAGCGACACCGTGCTCTCGCGCACGATAAGCTCCCAGCGGAAGTTCACGGGGGCGGGGCGTTCGGCGCGCAGCAGGGCGAGCAGCGCGTTTGCTGCTGCTCCGGCAGTCTCCGGGGGCCTTCGTGCGAGGGAGGTGAGGGCCGGCTCGCAAAATTTGCACAGAAAGCTGTTGTCAAAGCCCGCGACGCTGACGTCCTGCGGGACATGGAAGCCCGCATGCGTAAGCTCCCGAACGAGCCAGTAGGCGATCTCGTCATCCTGACAGATGACGGCAGAGCAGGAGCCGAGCTTTTTGCTGATGTAATCAGCTAAAAAGCCGGTATCCTGCTTTTTTTGCAGATCGAAAAGCTGATCGGAGGTGTACCAGCCGATGCGCCCGTCCTCGCACGGGACGCCTGCCTCGGCGCAGGCGCGCGCAAAGCCGAGATAGCGGTGTGCACCGGCGCGCGTATCGCAGCAGAGAACGGCGCCGATGCGCGTATGCCGAAGAGCCAGCAGCCGTTCGGCCAGCAGATATCCGCCTCCGACATCGTCGTCTAAAAGCACGGGCCGGGGCGGAAAATTTTCATATCCCCCGTGCAAAAAGACGGTGGCACACTGCTGTTCCCACAGCCGTTCATACAGGTCGAGGCAGGGATTTGGCAGCGCGTTTTTGACCGGCTCGACGATCATGCCGCGGGGCGGCTTTTCGCAGAGGCTTTCTAAGATGAGCCGCTCCTTTGCGATGCTGTAGCCGGTTAAATAGAAGGAAACGGCGAAGCCCTCCTTTGTGAGCGGCACAAGAAGGCCGCTGCGAAGCCTTGCGTACGTGTAATCGCTGTCGGAGGGCAAAAGGACGGCAATCTGGTTGTGGGCACTGTCGGGGTGAAGCCCGGTTGCGTAAGCGCCGCTGCCCTGCCTGCGCCGGATCAGTCCCTCCTCCTCTAAGACGGCGAGCGCCTGGCGCACGGTCTGGCGGCTCACGCCGTAGAGGCCGCGCAGCTTTTCCTCGGTCGGGAGCTTGCCCGTGCCGCCAAAGGCGCCTGCGGTGAGCTGCTTGCGCAAGGCGTCTGCAAGTTGTTGATATTTTGGAATCATGGCTCTCCTCCTGTGAAAATATCTGCGTTTTTTTGCGGATCGGTGGATTTTTTCTCTTCGTCCGAGGGGAAAATCGGAAAAAAACATCGGAAATTTCCGACGTTTGCCAACTTTGCCGAAAAAATGAGCGCGCATAAAGCAGACGGAATCGTAAAAAATCCCCCCTTTTTCGCCCGAAACCGTAAGATATTGAACCTAAATCTATTAAATCACAAATTTGTATGAAAATCTATCCTGAAAATCAAAAATTTGTATTGTTCAATCAACCAAAACTGGGAAAAGTACACAATTTCCGGTTGAAGTAAAGTGCCGGATTTGTATAATGGAACATGTAAGGAACAGACAGACCTTACAGATAAAAAAAGGGAGGACTTAAAATTATGAAGAAGAAATTATTGGCAGGCTTACTCACGGCAGCGATGGCTGCGACGATGCTGGCAGGATGCGGAAGCCAGCCCGCGGACGCACCGGCAGACGACACAAAGACCGACGCACCGGCAGACGAGCCGGCGGATGAGCCCACGGACGACGCGGCAGATGAGCCGGCAGACGATGCGGCGGACGCACCGGCAGACTCCGGCTCCGGTGAGCTGATTAAGGTCGGCATCATCAACAACGACCCGAACGAGAGCGGATACCGTACCGCAAACGTAAAAGATATGGAGAATTTCTTTAATGAGGAGAACGGCTATGACGCACAGTTTTCTTACAGCTTAAAGAATGACGAGCAGATCCAGTTCGCACAGAAGTTCATCCAGGACGGCGTTGACTACCTGCTGCTTTCCGCAGCGGACACCGCAGGCTGGGAGGGCGTATTACAGGATGCGCAGGATGCAGGTATCCGCGTGATCTTATTCGACCGTACCGTCGATGCGAGCGAGGATTTATACGAGGCTTCCATCGTTTCCGATATGGAGAAGGAAGGACAGACCGCAGTTGACTGGCTTGCAAAGCAGGGGCTTGACGAGTATAAGATCATCCACATCCAGGGCGTTATGGGCAGCGCACCGCAGAAGGGCCGCAGCAAGGCGATGGATGAGAAGGTAGCGGCAGAGAGCAACTGGACGATGGTCGCACAGCAGACCGCTGAGTGGAGCGCTGAGAAGGCACAGCAGATCGTGCAGTCCGTCATCGACGCAAAGCAGGATTTCAACGTGATCTACGCGGAGAACGACGACATGGCAAAGGGCGCGGTTGCAGCGCTTGACAAGGCAAACATCTCCCACGGCGTTGGCAAGGATGTCATCATCATGGGCTATGACTGCAACAAGTGGGCATTACAGGAGCTGAAGGCCGGAAACTGGAACTATGACGGACAGTGCAACCCGTTCCAGGCAGCTTACATCGACACGATCATCAAGACCATCGAGGGCGGCGGAACCGTTGAGGAGAAGGTCATCATCATGGATGAGCAGGGCTTCGACGCAACCGAGATCACGGATGAGGATATCGAGACCTACGGAATCTAATCGGATCAGGTGAAAGCTCGAATGCAATCGAGAGATATTATCGGGCGCGGTACGCAGCAGGGTGCCGCGCCCGTTTTACGCAGACGATGCAAAATATTAAAAAAGGAGTGATGCACAGGTGAAAGAAAAAGCTGTATTGGAAATGAGAGGGATCTGCAAGAGCTTTCCCGGCGTCCGTGCGCTGCACGACGTGGATTTTACCCTCTGCGAGCGTGAGATCCATGCGCTGATGGGAGAGAACGGCGCGGGAAAGTCCACTCTGATCAAGGTGCTCACCGGCGTCTATGAAAAGGACGAGGGTGAGATTTTTTTGAAGGGACTGGATAAGGCGGCGGTGATCCGCTCGCCGCAGGACGCGCAAAGGCTCGGGATCAGTACCGTATATCAGGAGATCACGCTCTGCCCGAACCTCTCCGTTGCCGAAAACATGTACATCGGCCGTGAGGGACAAAAGGGCGTGAGCTGGAAAAAGATGAACGCCGATGCGGATAAGATTTTAAAGGCGCTCGACATTCCGGCAAAGGCGAACCGGCAGCTCTCCAATTATTCGATTGCGATCCAGCAGATGGTTGCGATCGCCCGGGCGGTGGACATGGACTGTAAGGTTCTGATCTTAGATGAGCCGACCTCCTCGCTCGACGAGCAGGAGGTAGAAAAGCTCTTCGGCCTGATGCGCGATTTGCGCGCAAAGGGCGTCGGCATTATTTTTGTCACGCACTTCCTCGACCAGGTGTACGAGGTGTGCGACAAGATCACGGTCTTACGCGACGGCGGGCTCGTGGGCGAGTATGAGATCGCAGATCTGCCCCGCGTGCAGCTCGTGTCAAAGATGCTCGGAAAAGAGTTAGACGATATGTCCGACATTAAGAGCGAGGGCGCGGCATACAGCGGGGATGACGCGGACGCGAAGATATTTGAGGCGGCAGGCCTGCAGAGTAACGCCGGCATCAAGCCTTTTGATTTCTATATTAAGAAGGGCGAGGTCAACGGCTTTACCGGACTGCTCGGCTCCGGCCGAAGCGAGTGCGTGCGCGCGATCTTTGGCGCCGACCATGTCATTGGCGGCTCCGTGAAGAAGAACGGGAAAGAGGTTAAGATCAAGAAGCCGCTGGATGCGATGAAGCTTGGCATCGCATATCTGCCCGAGGATCGTAAGGTGGACGGCATTGTCGGTGATCTGTCCGTGCGGGACAATATCATTCTCGCGCAGCAGGTGCTGATGGGCTTCTGCCATCCGTTCTCGAAGGCGCAGGCGCAGAAGTTCGCGGAGGAGTATATCAAGCTGCTTGAGATCAAGACGGCCTCTGCCGATACGCCGATCAAGTCGCTCTCCGGCGGAAACCAGCAAAAGGTAATCCTCGGAAGATGGCTGCTGACGCATCCCGAATATCTGATTTTG
>CAMTZV010000032.1 GCA_947086625.1 uncultured bacterium
ACCAGCGCAGGAGCGCTTCGCACTCCGCCTCCCGCCCGACGGCCTCCCCGCAGAGAAACACGCGGCTGTCACAGAGAAACACCGCGCCCGGATCGGCATATTTTTCTATGAGCGCAAGCTGTGCGAGCGCATCCCCCATATCCTGATAGCGGTCGGCGTGATACGCCTGCAGCGTGTTTCGGAAAAATACGGTCAGCTCTCTATAGAGGCAGTCCTGAAAACGCGCCCTCCACTTCCATCCGTCATAGTCATAGAAGGCATCCCCGCCGCAGTCCGACGCCCGCGGCGCGCGCCCGAACAGCAGGAAAAATAAAAGCGCCCCGACACCGTAGACGTCTGAGTGTTTCCCGATTTGCGACAAATCGCCTGTTTTTTGCTCATACGGGGCAAAGCCCTCGCTAAAGCCCAGCCGAAACGCCGTCATGCACTCATCCGCCCCGATCGGAATGACGGAATCAAAGTCAAACAGCAGCACAAGCTCCGGCGTCTCCTCGTACACCAAAATGTTTTCCGGCTTCACGTCCAGATACAGATAGCCCCGCCGATGGATCCTTTCGATGCTTTTCGCCGTGGCGGCGACTGCCCGCACCGCATCCCGCAGGCTGTCAAAGCGAATATCCGCCAGCGTGTGTCCTTCCGCGTAAGCGGAGACGGTATAGACCGTCTGATTCGCTTCGTAGCAATCGAACAGATGCGCCGTGCGGTTTGTCAGGCCAGCCTCCTCATGCAGCCCGCCTGCGAGGGCAAATGACGCTCGCGCCCGCTCCTTGCAGGCTTCAAACGCTTCCCGCGCGCACCCGTCCGCGGCCAGAGCGCCCGTTTCACTCCGCGCGATATCCAGATTATACGGATAGCACTCTTTGATTCTGACCGTGTGCGCCGCGCCCGCATTGTCCCGGTAGCTTCCGTCGTAGACGATGCACGAGCCGCCAAGACCGACGACCCTGCCGACGGCAAAGCGCAGGCTTCCGCCCTCATAATTGGTGACACAAAGCTCTGTGTTCTGCTTTAATGGTTCTCGTTTTTTCATGTTTTTTCGCTTCGTAATACAGCTCTCTCATATAGTCCCGGAATGCCACCAGCGGATATCCGGCGTGGATTGCGCCGAGAAAAAGGAAATCGTAGGGGTTGCCCGGATAGAGCAGCGGATAGCCCGCGTCCAGCAGGCAATCGTTGATCTCGCAGACGCACCGGTCGCGATCCGTCTCCGCGGCCTCGTAGCCGCCCTGCCCCAACGCCCTGCCCGCCCAGAACCGGTAAAAGGCGAGCAAAATCAGCAGCTTGCGCACGCGCTCGTGCGACATATGCTCTCCGCGCAAAATTTTGTTTAAGCCGTCCCGGTCGGGAAACGCGTCGCTCACAAACGGGTGGAGCCACGCACAGTTCTTTAAGAGCGGCTGAATGCTTCTGTCCCGGTTCAGCTCCGCCGTGCCATCGCCCGAGAGCCCCAATATCTGTAAAAAGATTTCCCACGCAGAGTGATCCGCCCTGCTTCTCTCCCTCTGCCTTTTTTCCCCGCCGTGCTCCGGCGGCGCTTCCCCGTCCCGCCCGATCGCCGGATACAGCTTCCTTTTCTCCCTCGCCGCGATACCGTCCTCCTTTGCGATGCTTTCCCAGATCGCCCGTATCAGCTCACAGGCCGTCGCGTTGTTGTAGCCGAACCGTTCGGCATTCCCGTTCAACCAGGCGACAAGCGCCTCTGCCGTGTCGATCGCGTCGAGCTCGTCGGCGATCAGGCTCGTGTAGACGATGTCGCCCGTTTCCATCCGAGCGGGCTTCACGGGCGATATCTGAGACAGGATCGCCTCCGCCTGCAGATAGCCCAGCCCGTTTTTTAGGGCGAAAAAGTAGACGGCCTCCTCCTGCAAATGGCAGTCGAAGCCCCGCGACAGGCAGACCCGCCGCAAAAAATCCGCCGCCTCCGCAACCGTCAGCCGGAACGCAAAGCAGAGCTGAAACGCAGTTTTGCGCGCGATCTGTTTGTGCTTTGAATACCATGCTCCGATATCCCGCGGAACCGGAATGTCCGCCGCCCTGAATTTTTCCGCAAGAAACGCCGTCTTTTCCTCCGCGCTATCGGGATCGCCCGCAAAGCCGTGCGCCATTAGAAACGTATCCAGCGCCTCGTCAAACGTGCGGAAAAGCGCAGCCGCCTCCTTTAGCTCCTCTAAATAATCCTCCGCATCGAGAATGCGGGCGCTTTTATCTGTCAGAAAGTCTGTGTATGCTCCCATCGGTGTGCTCCTGTGTGGGTTTTAATGGTGGCTTGGTAATCAGGTTTTCCTCTGTAAGATCAATGGCGTCATCTTTTCCATCAATGCATCGGCAAGCCGTTCACTTTTTTCATTCATAATTTTCTTTTGCTGTTCCCTGCCCCACGCAACTGCTTTTTTTAAATCTTCCGGTCGTTCACTTAGAATCACACGTTCCTCGTTCATGATCGCACCTCCTAACGATTGTCATAGACTATGCCAGCATGGTAGCTGTTCCTCAAAAAATAGTCGGCGGCATTTTGAAAATCCTTTAATTTCTCTGCCGCATTATTTTTATCGACAGCCTCATTAAAAAGGGTGATTGCCTTTTCCAGATCATATTTTCTGCTCTTCACCAAATATGAGATACTCCCCAAATTTGTGACGACTACCATCATTTTTACGTTCTCGTATCTCAGCAAAAATTGTACATCCGTCAACGAAAAATCCGACAGCGACGGATGATTATGCAGTACGATGACGACGCATGCCTCCGCAGAAGAAACCAAATGATATGCGGTTGTATCGCTTAACGGATCTACGTCATGCTCATTGCCAAGCGCAATTCCAATGTATCTTTCTCCCTTCTCAATGAGCTTCGCACTTTCCAGACTATACGTTATCGCCACTTCATTTGAGTTGTTTTCTTCTTTTGCTATTTTTAAAACATTTTTTGCCAAATCCCAGAGATTATCATATTCATTTTCCGGAATATCCCTATACTTTATCCTTGGAACTTTGTTGATGGCTTCATCTGTAATCAGAATTTTATGATCACGCTTTTTTGCCATTTCAAGATCATTTAAATTGTTGTTCATTTAAAATCTTCCTTCCGCATTTACTCTAACTTGATTACATATTATAGTTTCAAAAAATAAATGATTTCAACAGAAACAATTTCATTTTAAATAATGCTTTTTCCATTTTTCTTCATATGCGACGAAATTTTCAGTAATGTCCGAATAATCATAGTCCGCTTTAAAATCCCCATTTGAATTTACAATCATGGTCATTACATTCCACTTAGACTTTTGGTCTAAATGATCCAGCTCTTTTGAAATAATTTTATCGATTCTCATAAAAAGCCTTACCAATTGTATGTTTGAAATACTATCAAACTCAAAACAATCAATATATTCCCCGTTACCCAAATCAACATAATACTTTATACTGTAGCTATCTCCTATATAATTTACATAAAACACAATACGTTCCCACTTATCAGGAAGAACCTCCTGTAAAGCATCAACTATTTTTTGATATATTTTTTCATTCATAAATTACTCACTCCTATTCGGAAAAATGCGGATACTTTTTTCTCCATTTATACTATATGTCACGCTAATCCCATCCGGTCTCCTGGACGCTCCACTATAAATTGGCTCAATTTTAACCCTTACATCGTTCCCAGATTTAACCTGCGCAGCAAGTTCATTCTCCAGAGTCTTATAAGCCCCCCGATTTATGCTCATATCCTGTGGTATGGCGTTTTCCATCCCATCACTACCACCAAACTGATCCCCTATCAAATGTCCCTTATCATCTGTTCTCGCATTTTCATCACCCTTTCCTATATCATGTAATGAGTCTGTTATATTTTTATAACCTTCGTGCTGTTTCAAGTGTAGTTTCCCTTTAGCCTCCGAAATTCTTCCCATCTCATCTGTTTTATATTGATAACCGTTCACCGTATAATCCGTGTTTTCCTGCAAATCATTATCTATGCGATAAAGCTTTCCGTTATCGTCATAATAGTGCTTGTGTCCATCTATATTCTCACATCGTTTTCCTCCCTCTTGCCCATCTTCTACTTCCTTCCGCTCCTTAAAGACATCCTCGACAAACCCCCTTGCATCCTTAACCGTCGTCCCGTTTTCCGGCTTTATATTTTTATAATTTTCTATACCCGGCCGCTGCATCTCCGGCACATCCGTATTTCTAAATTCATTCATCAAGATATCCGTCCCCCATCCTTGCAAATTTCAACAAACCGGCAAAATATATCATTATACTCTGTATCTCTTTCAGCCTGCTCATACAAAATCAGCAGTAATGCCAGATTAATCTGCTCTTTTGAATAACCTTTGATGGAAGGATTCAGTTTATTTACAACAGAATCCACCCAATCGAAAATATCACTGTATGTTTTAGACGCCTTGATTGCATCCTCCGCCGCCAAAAAATCATAAACCAGTGCTCGAAGAGCGTCAATCCCCTCCTCTCCCTCACTCAAAATGTATTCCATAAATTCTCTTTTCACAGGCGTATCAAGCTCCGACCTCAAAACCTGCTCCTTTAGCATCAAAATATCCTGCTTTTTGCCTGTACGGAAAATTTCCTGATTCATGATGCACGCCAGCAAAGATTCTGGCAGTTTGTTCCTCCCGGCATCCAGATTCCATTTACTTTGCGGCTCGTAGCTGTAACATGTTTCTTCCTGATATTTATCAACCTTACAAAGCACCGGCTGAACCCACTCATTCTGATACATTGCCGCCACGCCACACGGAAGCTTTGCCAATTCCGCAATCTGATCGTCATTCAGATTTGCCGCCCTTCCCACCAGCTCGCGGTCTGTGCGGTCAGGCAGACGCATGATAATTTTTGTATTCGTATTTCTGATGACAGCCATATCCATGAGTCCGGGCGCCTGGTCTGCAATGATAAAGCCCTCGCCGTAAGTACGCATTTCCGCTATCGCATTGGCAAGCATCTCCACACTCTTTCCAAGAAGGTTCGCGCTTTCCGACGATTGCTCCGTGGAAGTCCTTTTCAATAGATTATGCGCCTCCTCCAGCACCGTGAGATGCCTTAACTCCGCGTTCATTCCGTCTGAACCTGTCATGCGGTATTCCTGCAATTTTAATACAAGCATTCCCATAATCAGCGCTTTTGTCTCGGACGATCCGACTCTGCTCAGATCCACAATCACATTTTTGTCAAACAAATCCTCATTTGGAATCTCATTTATTGTAAAAATTAATCCGTTCATTCCATTCGTAAGCGACTGCAATCGCGTAAGCAGCGAACCCTTATACGCGCCTTTATTTTCTGTATCATATTCGCTTGTCTCAATAATTTGTTTTATATTTTTTGCAACATCTTTAAACGTGGGATAAAGCTTATCCCCATACTTATTTACAGAGTAAAGCAGATCCCACCCGCAATCCATATACGATTTTTCCACTGCACTTTTTAGCACGGCAGGCATTGCCGCATACATCGGCCAGCATACGTTAAAGATCTCAATCAATCGGTCAAGATGCTCTAAAATATGTATTTTATTTGGAAAACTGAATGGGTTCATGCGAAGCAGCGGCGTTAGCATGGGGTTCGTCCCGTATACAGACACATCCTTCCGGTTTCCAAATATATTTTTATATTCTCCCTTAGCCGGTTCAACAACAAGAAAATGAACCGCCTGTTTTCGCGCCTTCGCTAAAATCTGATAGACCGTATTACTCTTCCCAGAACCGGTGCTTCCTGTAACAAATACATGTGATGCAAGTGACTTTTTTGACAGGGCGACCCTGTTTTTTTCCACATGGTTCATATGGAAAATATTGCCCAGCACAAGTTCCTCCTCATCCTCTTCTATCGGGTCATAGATTGCTACATTCCTGCCAAATTCAGCGCATTCCATAATTGGAAGTCCCGCAATCGACTTTTGTGGAAAGTTCAGGGAATATGCAAGTTCCTTTCCGGAAAGACTTGTCGTCGCTGTCGTGATCGACGGATACTCGTTAAAATCGGGACTTGCTTCCAGTATTTCGGGATTTAGCCCGAAAATGGGATGCCGAAGCTCCCGCAAATATTCACAGATCTCTTTCGCCTGTGCCCGCTCCTCCTCCACATTCCCGCGCCAGAGGTTAATCGCAGACTTCGACATGTACGACTCCTCGCCCAGCGTAAGCGCGAGGTACGTATGCGCTACATTATTCGCCACATTTTGATCCTCGCTCAGTACATACGCCGCAAAATCCCACATCCCGAGCGCCGTGCTCTGCTCCAGCCGCTTCATCTGATTTTCCAGCAATTCAAGCGCGTGCTTAATGTTAAAATTAGTAAAGGATTGCGTGATCCCTTCATTTTTTCCGATTGTTGCCGTGATCGTCGACGATCTGGCAAAATTCGCGCCGAAGTTGCCGCCGAAATTTACGCTTTTTGCAGTTCCGGCTGTCCTCGCCATCGCCGTGGTGACCGCCTTTCCCAAGGTGTTTGCAACCGCGGTGCCCGTCGTCTGTGCTACGCTGTTTGAAATTGTGTTGGTAAGCCCCCTTGTAATCGTATCGGAAGCTGTTTTGCCAAGTGTCTTGGCGGTGCTGGTACTCCAGCTTTCACTACTCCCGACACTTGTGCCTTCATTCCATCCACGACTGGCATTTGCTGAAGCTTTTACAACTTTAAAATCCAAATCACCACTAACGCCAACCGTAGTATTAGAACCTTTGCTTTTACTTTCATTTATTCCCATACTGCTTCCCGCCGTCTCCGTCTCCGAACTACTCGACCCATCCGTATGCGCGCCGCTGCTCGACTCTGCATTTGACTCCGATTCTGTCGCTGAAGCGCTCTCCGACTCCGTATTTGTGACAGATTGATTCTCTGACTCTCCGTCCGATCTTGTTTGGGAAAAATTCTGCCCGTTTTGTATGCCGGCGCTCGCTCCGATATTGATGCCCGCCGTTGCCGCCGAGCCTGTCGCCTGATTTTCTGAAAGGTAAAAGCTTGTCTGCCAGGAAGCATATGGAGCCATACCGGAATAAAATTCTCCAAGCTTTAACTTGCGCTCCTCTACATCCTGTATCGGCGTCGCCAGCAAAACAATCGTATACTCTTTCTTCTTTGTATCAGGTATAATGCCATCCAAAAGCTTTTCAATGGTCTGACTGATAAATTTTTCCGACTTCTCCGTCGGGATATTGGATGCGCTCGCAACGGAATATGCCTTTTCATTTTTTAGACACGGAAGAATGCCTCTGCCCTCTTCTCCCATCTGCGCACCGGGAAAATTCCCCCGAATTGCTTCCATTAAACGGCTTTTAAAAATATCCACATCAACATTATTATCTGCATTATCTGTATTGACGACTGCCAGATATACGCTTGTTTTCTTTTGTGTCCGGTTAAATACAAGCGCAATATTACAATCCTCATTGGACAAAACAGCATACACATTGACAAGCTTTTCCAGATTATTTTCTTTCTTATCCGTTATCCATTTTGTAATATTAAAGTAACGGATATTATGCTCTGCGCCAAACGGCATATCATACTCAGCCCCGTTTTTTACCGGCAAATATAACGCTTTGATCTGCGACAGATACGCGCTGAATATTTCGATACTGCTTGCCGCCAGCATCCGTTCCGTACAGGCGCGCGCCGCCGCGTCACCCGGATCGGGCTTTTCTAAAAGGTACGCCTCCCGCTGCAGCTGCACACTCTCTACCTGATCAGGGCTAAGCGTCGCCAGCTTTGCAATCCGGTTCCCTGCGGCTTCCCCGACCCGCTTTAAAACATTTCTTACCCCCATCGATCGATTCTCCTCTTATTGTAAAACCTTCCAGTCCATCCGGCTTTTAATTGCCGCAAACGATTCGAGAAGCAGCTGCCGGTAATTCTCCAGCTCGGTTATTTTTTCCGACTCCTCCTGTATCAGTTCTGCCATATCACGAAGCTCCGGATTGTATTTTGTAATATTTGCCTCTATATTTGACGTAAGCGTCTGCTCCCAGCTTCGGAAACTTGCAAAGCAATTGTCATTTACTTCCTCTGCAATAAGCTGAATATTTTTCCTGATCTTATCGTTGTAGGCATCAGAAAGCTTTTTCGTATTCAGCTTTTCATTATCCATCAGCTTAAAACCAAAAAACATACCTTGAAGAAATTTATCCTTGATAAAAATATCTTCTGCATGATCGTCAAACTCCAACCCCTGATAATTGATAATGACATCCGAAAGTTCGCTGCTTTGCGCCGTAGAAAGCGCCTCGGAACCGGTAACGATCTCTACGAATCGCCTGCGCATCATCTGTGCATTTGCAACCCAGATTTCTTTTATCTTCTCATTTAAGAAATCCTTTGCCTTCATCATATTTTCTTTATAGTCCTGTGTGACAATCTCAATCAGGCTGTCGGAGGTCGCCTCGTCAATTTTATCCTCGGTTGAATCCATCTTCCTTTTATGCTCTAAAATTTTCTGAAAATCCCTTACCAGATCATCCTTTGTCGTCCGGACTGTCTCTAAAAGATTTCCCTTTAACATTTCCTGCGCATTTGATTTCAAATGATCCAGTATACTGTCCTTTGCTTTTTCA
>CAMTZV010000033.1 GCA_947086625.1 uncultured bacterium
CTTCCTGAATATCTGACACTTGTTTTAAATTCTTCGGCTGTGCAGTTACAGGCGCAGCGGGATTCAAACGGCGCTGTGATCCAGCACTGGAAGCCGTCGGAAATTGAAAATGTCATCGTTCCAATTTTAGATATGGAAACGCAAAATCATTTAAAGCGTAAAGTACAGGAATCGTTTATGTTGCGACGACAGGCGACGAAATGGATAAAAGCTGCGAAAGACACCGTGGAAGCTGCTGTAGAGCAGGGGGAAGAAAAAGCGGTCAGGTTATTGGAACAAAGCCTGTAGCCAAAATAGAAATGCAAGGACTTCATACTACCGGGCAGGGGGCTATCCCCCTGCCCGAATTTTCTATCACTCATTACCGGAAGCTCTTCACCCAGTTGACGAGCGAGTCGTGGTACACGTTGTCCGTGACGTCCTTTCGCATCTGGTCGGTCACGGGGCCGTTCTTTTCCATGATGGCGAGAATGGCTTCCTGGAGCCCCGCGATTTTGCCCTGCTCAAAGGCGGCGCGCACGGCGTCGTTTTCGGGGGTTGCGCTGTCTGTTGGCGGCTGCGCGGCGGGTGCGGCTGTCGGAGTTTTGCCGTCGGAGGGCGCTTCCTGCCGGGTTTGCGGGGCTGTTGTGCGATCCGCCTGCGTCTGCGGTGTCTCCGGCGCGTCTTCGCCGGGATTTTGTGCGGGGACCTGCGCTGCGTCATCCGCTGTCTGCGGTGCGGGCGGCATTTTTGGAGCGGCATCCGTTTCGGCGGCGCTTCCGGCGGCGTCCTCCACATGCAAAACGATCGGCTCCTGTCCCGGTGTGGGATTTACGTCCTGTCCGGCTTCGGGCAGCCAGATGTCGCCGGAGCTTGCCGCAAGCGTGACGTGGAGCTGTCCGTTTTCAACCAAAAGGCGTGTGCCCGAGAGCGCGCCGACGTACGCGGGGGCGTCCCCGGCGGCAACGCAGAGGTCGGCGGGCGACTCGTCGTTGTTGACCGTCACGATCACGGACTGCCCCTCAAGCTCCCGCGCAAAGGCGTACTGGCGGTTTGTCAGAAGAAGCTCGCGGTAGGAGCCGTAGGATAGGGCGGGCGTGCGCTGGCGGATGTGCCCGAGCGCGGCGATCAGCTTTGTGAAGGAGTTGTCCGTGCATGCATCCTGATAGTCCTCGTATTTTAAGGCGGGGCGCAGGGAGGCGTCGGAAAATTTCTCCTTTTTGCCCTCGATGCCAAATTCCGAGCCGTAGTAGATGGACGGCACGCCGGGCAGCGTGTAGAGCAGGACGTGAACGGGGGTGAAGTGCGCCTTGTTGTTCAGCTTTGTGTAGATGCGCTCCACGTCATGGTTGTCCACAAAATTGTAGAGCCGCAGGCCGTCCGGGCGGCTGCCGCCCATGTCGTAGAGCCGTTTGACCGTGTGGGCGATCTCAAAATAATTGTGGTCGTTGTGGCCGGAGTAGAGCGCCTTGTGCAGATGGTAGTTGGTGACGGCGTGCAGCGTGCCGTCGTTGACCCAGCGCGTGTAGTCGCCGTGGATGACCTCACCCATGAGCCAGAAATCGGGCTTTACCTCGTTTGCCACGCCGCGCAGCGCCTTCATAAAATCAAAGTCGAGCACGTCCGCCGCGTCCAGGCGGATGCCGTCGACGTCAAACTCCTGCACCCAGAAGCGGATCACGTCGCAGATAAAATCGCGCACCGCGGGGTTTCGCTGGTTCAATTTTACGAGCAGGTTGTAGCCGCCCCAGTTGTCGTAGCAAAAGCCGTCGTTGTACTCGTTATTGCCGCCAAAATTCACATTGCAGAACCAGTCGCGGCAGGCGGAGCGCTCGCGGTTTGCCTTCAAATCCTGAAACGCGAAGAAGTCGCGCCCCACGTGGTTGAACACGCCGTCAAAGACGACGCGGATGTCCTGCGCGTGGCATTCCCGCACAAATTCCTTCAAATCCTCGTTGTCGCCGAGGCGGCTGTCAAGCTTCCGGTAGTCGGTCGTCTCGTAGCCGTGCCCGACCGATTCAAAGAGCGGGCCGATGTAGAGCGCGTTGCAGCCGATCTGCCGGATGTGGGAGATCCAGCCGGACGCGTCCCGCAGGCGGTGCACCGGCGCGCCGTAGTCGTTTTCCTTTGGCGCACCGAACAGTCCCAGCGGATAAATATGGTAAAAAACTGCCTCATGATACCATGCCATAAATAGAAACCTCCTAATTTTTGGTAATGCGAAACAACATTATTATAACGTAAAGTGGGAGGGTTGGCAAATGTCTGAAGCGAAGTCAGAAGTGTCTGGATAACAGTTCAGCCAAGGACTTTGCAATCACTGCAAAGCCCTTGAACAATGGAGAGTTTCTCTGTATAATAAAGCCATACCCTTATCAATCGAGGGTAGCAGACAGGGCATAGCCAATCTGCCAGACTGACTGGCAAAAGCCGGAACCGAGGTGATACGATGCAGGGTGAAACATTACAGGAAGAACCACAGGAGAGACCATCGGAGAAAAAGGAGGCGTTTGCAAAATATACGGCGAAAGACAGTGTTTTTTCAACGCTTTTTCGGGATAAGAAGTATTTGATGCAGCTATACCATGCGCTCCACCCGGAGGATGCGGAGACGACGGAAGATGCGCTTACGGACATTACGATAAGAAACGTCCTCACGAATGGGATTTACAATGATTTGTGTTTCAGAGTTGGGGATAAAGTCATGTTTCTGGTTGAGCAGCAGTCGAGCTGGACAATGAATATCATTGTACGTGTGCTTATGTATCTGGCGCAGACTTATCATGAGTACTTTGAAGAACAGGATGCGGACTTATATGGGAGCAGGAAAGTCCACGTGCCGGAACCGGAATTGTACATGATTTTTACAGGAGAGCGTGCCGGCAGGCCGGAAACCATTTCGCTTTCCAGGGAATTTTTCGGCGGGAAGGAATGTGCCATTGAAGTAAAGGTGAAAGTGCTTTATGGCGGCAAAGGAAATGACATTATTAGCCAATATGTAGCTTTCACAAAAGTATATAATGAACAGGTGAAACAGTATAAGAGGAGCCGGAAGGCTGTCACGGAAACCATCCGTATCTGTAAAGACAGGGACGTGCTTCGGGAGTTTTTGGCAGGCAGGGAAAAGGAGGTTATTTCTATTATGATGGCTTTATTTGATGAAGAGAAGATCATGCGCACTCATGTTGCGAGCGAAAAGAAAGCAGCATCAAAAGAGACTGCACGGAAAGCTGCGGAAAAGATGTTAAGGGACAGGAAAATAACAGTGGATGAAATTGCCGAATACTTTTCAGAGCTTTCTGTAGAGGATATTCAGGAAATTGAAAGAGGGATGCTTCAAACGGTATCATAATTTGGAAGTAAGCGTAACAGTGAAGCCAAAGGCTGAACCGTTACAAGTAAGCAGATATAAAAGGAAGAATATTGGAATCCCCGGCTGCAAAATACAGCCGGGCTTTTTCAACCAACTGGGGATTTTTTCAGAGAAAGCAGCGGTCTTCGCCGAACCACTCCGTGCGCGTGGCGATCAGCTCGTTTAAGCGTGCGAGCTTTTGCGATAGCCGCTGCTTTTTTTCTTCGGGGTCGTCCTCGCAATAATCCTTGAACGAGGCCCATCCGTCGATATCAAGGCTGATATCGTCATATAAAAATCGGCAAAATTCAAGCATACTCGTGTGAGAATATTCATTTTTGACGTCGTTGCCCGTCAGGGGCAGGCGCTCGTCGTTCTCGATGACAACGTGGCAGTTCCAGAAGCTCACGGTGCACAGGAAACGGCTCGGCTCGAGGAAGCCCTTCACGCAGAAGGGGAGCATCGTCTCGAGTCCGTGTATCGCCTGGTCGAGCCATTCAAAGGCGATGTCGTCCAGATAGCTCAGTTCGTATTTGGAAGTACCGTCGAGGGAGAAGGTCGTCCATCCGTTGCGCGGCTTTGTCAGCATAGGTTGTTCCTCCGTTTTCCGTGGCCGGGAAATGTTTTTTGGATCGTCGTTCTGATGCCTTATTATAACAGGTTTTTTAGTATGCGGCAAGATGTTCTTGCAAAGTAATCCGGTAATGTGTATAATTATATATAGTATTAAAAACTATGTATAATTGTAAAGGAGACTTTTTTATGAAGGAGTTGAAAATAAGAAACAGGGTTGCGAGCATTCCGATCATACAGGGCGGCATGGGTGTCGGCGTCAGCCGCAGCTCGCTGGCGGGAGCGGTTGCAAAGGAGGGCGGCATCGGCGTGATCTCCTCGGCGCAGATCGGCTATGACGAGCCGGATTTTGAGGGGAACGAGCAGGCGTGCAACCTGCGCGCCATCGACCAGCACATTGCGCGCGCAAAGGAGCTGGCGCAGGGAGCGGGGCTTGTGGGCGTCAACATCATGACGGCGCTGAAGCACTACAAGGAACACGTCCGGGAGGCGGTGAAGGCGAAGGCCGACCTCATCATCTGCGGCGCGGGGCTTCCGGCAGAGCTTCCGGGCATTGTGCGGGAGGCGGCGCGGGAATTTGACTGCCGCGACGGGGAGCTGCCCGCCCTCGCCCCGATCGTCTCCTCGGAGAAGGCGGCGCGCGTCATCTGTAAGCTCTGGGAGAAAAAATACGACTGCCAGCCGGATCTGATCATCGTGGAGGGCCCGAAGGCGGGCGGGCATCTGGGCTTTTCCAGAGAGCAGCTGGAGACGCTCACGCCGCAGGCTTACGATGAGGAGATCCGCCGCATCGTCGCCTGTGCGCGGGAGCTTGGCGAAAGGCGGGGCGCGCACATTCCGGTCGTGGCGGCGGGCGGGATTTTTGACCGTGCGGATGTGGAGCACGCGTTTTCGCTCGGAGCGGAGGGCGTTCAGGTGGCGAGCCGCTTTGTCGCAACCGACGAGTGCGACGCGTCGGAGGCGTTTAAGCAGGCGTATGTCTGGGCGGACGAGGAGGATCTTACGATCATCAAAAGCCCGGTCGGGATGCCGGGGCGCGCCATACGAAACCGCTTTATCGAACAGATGGAGGCGGGAGGCGGCCGCATCGAGCGGTGTTACCGGTGCTTAGAGCACTGCGATCCGAAGCGCGCGCCCTACTGCATCACAAAGGCGCTCGTCAACGCGGTGAAGGGTGACCTTGACCACGGCCTGATCTTTGTGGGGGCAAACGTCGGGCGCATCCGGGAGATCACATCTGTGCATAAAATCATGCGGGAGCTGGCGTTTTAAAGGACACTCCGGGGGTTTTTCAGGGGACTGTGCGCGGCTCAGGCGTGAAGCGTAGCGGCTTTTTGACGCTGCGGCGCGCGGCATCCGTTTTGATGCACAGCCCCGTGCAGAGGAATATGCCGCCAAGGCGGCGCACGGGGCGCGCGGCGAGTAGGGGGAAAAACCTTCCCCTACTCGATTTTGGGTTGTGGGAAAGGGGAAGTGCGGTTATAATGAATGGAGTGATAGCCCCGAGACACCTGCAAAAGACGGAGAAGCTATGGAGAGATATAACTATTTCAAAAAGGTTTTACTGTTCGCGACGAAGCTTGGCATCGGCAGCAGCCTGGCAATTTTGGCGGCACATGAGGCGGGACTGGACAACGCCATCTCGGCGGGCACGATCGCGCTTTTGACGCTCATGACGACAAAGTGGGGAGCCGTCAGGCTGTCGCTCTACCGGTGGGTGACGTTTGTGATTTCCGTGTGCATCGCATGGGCGGCGTTTCGGCATATCGACAACGATATCGTCTCCTACGGCGTCTATCTGTTTTTCACGGTGCTTGTCGCGGAGCTGATCGGGCAGCGTGCGACGATTTCCGTCAACGCCGTCGTCGGCGCGCACCTGCTCATCAGTCACGATTTTTCGTGGCACTCGATTTTGAACGAGATGGCGCTCGTCGCGATCGGCATTTTTATGGCGCTTATCCTGAATTTCTTTCACGGCAATTACAGTGCGAAAAAGAGTCTGATCGCGGGGATGCGCGACGTGGAGGAGCGATTGCAGGCCATTTTAAAGGAGCTTGCGTCGTATCTGTCAAACGGGCCGCAGCAGCGGGACGTCTGGGAGGATATCCGCGCGCTCGAGCACGACGCGGAGGGGTATGTCCGGGAGGCCTGCGAGTATCAGGAAAACACGTTCCAGTCGCACCCGGCGTACTACATCGACTATTTTGAGATGCGCTGCGCCCAGTGCCAGGTGCTGCATAATCTGCACTACGAGATGAAAAAGATTCGGAATATGCCGCGTCAGGCGGATATCGTCGCGGAGTACATGCGCTACCTGACCGATTATGTCGTGGAGATGAACGTGCCCCACGAGCAGCTTTTGCAGCTCGAACGCATTTTTGCGGAGATGAAAAAGGAGGAGCTTCCGAAAACGCAGGAGGAGTTTGAGAGCCGGGCGCTGCTCTACCATATTTTGATGGATATTGAGGAATTTCTCGTGTACAAGCGACGCTTTGTGGATAAGCTTGACGAGGCGCAGATGCGGAGGTACTGGAACAGGCAGGCGGACGAATGCAAAGCGTCCGTCGAGCGGTGAGAAAGGAGCGGCATTGCAATGAGAGCGATTTTAAATGACAGAGAGCTTGTGCTCGGCACGTGCTATTATCCCGAGCACTGGGACGAACGCCTGTGGGACGAGGACCTCGCGCGGATGCAGGAGGCGGGTATCCGGGTCATCCGCATCGCGGAGTTTGCGTGGAGCAAGGTGGAGCCGCGGGAGGGCGAATACACGTACGAATTTTTTGACTCGTTTCTGGAGCATGTGGCGCGCACGGATCTGAAGGTGATCTTCTGTACGCCCACGGCGACGCCTCCGGCGTGGCTGACCGAGCATTATCCCGAGGTGTTAAATGCCGCGAAGGACGGGACGCTTTACCGCCATGGGGCCAGACGGCACTACAACTACAACTCGCCGGTTTATCAGAGATTTGCCGCGAATATTACCGAAAAATTTGCGGGCCATTACGCGAAGCATCCGAGCGTCATCGGCTGGCAGATTGACAACGAGATCAACTGCGAGACCGACGAGTTCTATTCGCAGAGCGATACGCTTGCCTTCCGGGAGTTTTTGAAGAAGCGCTACGGGACGGTTGAGGCGCTCAACGAGGCGTGGGGAACGGTGTTCTGGAACCAGACGTACACGGCGTGGGCGGAGGTTTACGTGCCGCAGACGACGCTGAACGACTCCACGAACCCGCACCGGGTCATGGACTACATCCGGTTCGTCTCGGAGAGCGCATGCCGGTTTGTGGACATGCAGGCAAAAATCATCCGGAAATATTTAAAGCCCGACGATTTTATCACGACAAACGGGATTTTCGACAAGCTCGACAGCCATCGGATGTGCGCACAGAGCCTTGACTTTATAACGTACGACTCGTATCCGAATTTTGCGTACTGTCTGGACCGCTACGGAAGCGATCTGCTCGGTGAGCGCAAGTGGAGCCGCAATCTCTCGCAGACGCGCAGCATTTCTGAAAGGTTTGGCATCATGGAGCAGCAGTCCGGAGCGAACGGCTGGAATACCCGGATGCTTGCGCCCACGCCACGGCCCGGGCAGATGACGCTTTGGACGATGCAGAGCATCGCGCACGGGGCGGATTTCGTGAGCTATTTCCGCTGGCGGACGTGCACGTTTGGGACGGAGATGTACTGGCACGGGATTTTGGATTACTCAGGGCGGGAAAACCGCAGGCTAAAGGAGCTGTGCGGCATTTCAGAAAAGGTCGACAGGATGCAGGAAATCGCGGGAAGCACCTACGAGGCGCGCGTTGGCATCGTGGAGGATTACGACAACCGGTGGGACGCCTCCCTCGACAAGTGGCATGGGCTTGTGGAGCAGGAGAGCCGGGAGGGGCTTTTTGCCGCCGCGCAGTACGCGCATACCCCGCTGGATTTCATTTATCTGTGGGACGGGATGAATGCGGATGCGCTGAAACGGTATGAGGTGCTCTTTTATCCGCATGCGACAATTTTGACGCGGGAGCGCATGGCGCTTTTGGAGGATTATGTGGCGTCGGGCGGCGTGCTTGTCATGGGATGCCGCACGGGCTACAAGGATGAAAACGGCAGATGCGTCATGGATGCGCTTCCGGGGCTTGCCGCGAAGCTGACCGGAACCGATATTTTGGAATACAGCCTTGTGGCGCCCGACGAGGGAAAAATCGACGTGGAGTGGGACGGGGAGCGCATCGAGGCCGCCGTCTTCAACGACATGCTGCGCCCGCTGGGGGATGCGCGCGTGCTTGGGACGTTTGCCTCGGGCTGCTACGCGGGGGAGGCGGCGTTGATCTGCAACTCGTTTGGAGCGGGAAAGGCGTACTATTTCGGCGGCGCGTTTTCTGTGGATACGGCGCGCACCTTTCTGGAAAAGCTGGGCGCGGCAGAGCCTTACCGGGCGCTTGTCGACCTGCCGGAAAGCTGCGAGCTTGCGGTGCGAAAAAAGGGCGGTGTGCGGTATCTGTTTGTGCTGAATTATGAGAAAAATCCCTGCACGATTCGGCTTCACGCGCCGATGAAGAACCTCTGGACAGAGACGTGCGAGAGCGGGGAAGTGGCGCTGGAGGGATACGGCGTGCGGGTTTACCGGGTGGAGGATT
>CAMTZV010000034.1 GCA_947086625.1 uncultured bacterium
CTCCTGTGTGTCCTCCGCGAAAAGCCCCTCGTCCGGCATCAGATCCCCGGCCGGCTCCGGCGGAAAAGGCGTGCTCCCTGCCCCGGCAGCCGCAGACCCATTGTCCGGCTTCTTTGCGGGTGTGCCGCTCCCGCCTTTCTGCCCGCGCGTCCGCTCATATTCCAGCTCGTCGTTCTCAAGCTCCGCCTCAAACGCCGCAAGAAAATCATCTACGCTTTCCTGCTTCAGCTCGTTCTCGAAATCGCGCAGAAACTGGTTCTCCCGCACGGTCTCCAGCGCCTTCATCGTCCTGGGCGGCAGATTCCTCTTGGTCATATAAGCATCGGCTGTCTCTTTTTTCTGCTCAAAATCCTCGTCAAACTCGCTGAGCTTTTTGGTCACATTGTTGAGCAGACTGTCCAGATAGTCCTCATTATTTCCCATAAAATCTTCCTCTTTTCCAGTCGTTTTTATCACGAAAAGTGAGAGTGCCTAAAACGTCCGCGCGTTAGATCGCTCTCACCCCATTTTTTCATTCCAATACTGCGATTAAACGATATCCATCTTATCGATCAGCTGGTCGATCGTGTCCACGAGCTGTCCAATCTCCGGCTTTGTAAGCTGTGCGTCTGCGCCCAGCGCCTCGCCCTTGCGCCGCATCTCATCATTGACAAGGGATGAGAAGATGATCAGCGGAATCTTTTTGAGCGTGTCATCCTCCTTCACCAGCTTCGTCAGACGATGACCGTCCATGATCGGCATCTCAATATCCGTGATGATGCAGTGAACATTGTCAGCGATGGTGCCCTCCTCCTTGTACTTCACGAGCTTATCCCATGCCTCCTTGCCGTTTACGTTCATATTCAAATTCGTATATCCGGCTTTCTTTAAGCAGTCCGTGATGAGCTTGCTAAGAAGCGGCGAATCCTCCGCCAGCACGATCGGCGAATCACATCTCTGGCGCTCGCCGCGCTCCTCAATATCGCCCACCTTCAGGCCGGTCTCGGGACTGATGTCGGTGACGATCTTCTCAAAGTCGAGAATGATCACCAGCTTGTCGTCCAGCTTGATGACGCCGGTCGAGACGCCGTCCTCCCCGACATTGATCGTGGAATCCGGCTCGATGATATCTGCCCAGGAGACTCTGTGGATTCCGATCACGGCATCCACATGAAACGCCAGATCCAGCTTGTTGAAGTTCGTGATGATAAACAATCCCTTACTGTCGCTCTCATCGGGAAGCGATAAGCAATTCTTCAGATTGATAACTGTGATCATCGCGTCACGCGGCATAAAAATACCTTCCACGCTCGGCTGCGCGTTTGGAATGGGCGTCACCGGCTGATAGGCCAAAATTTCCCGTATCTTCGCCACGTTGATCCCGTAATGGTTGTTGTTCAACATGAACTCCAGGACCTCCAGCTCGTTTGTGCCATTCTCTAACAGAATATTAGTATCCATAAAAATATCTCCTCCCGAAGCAATTCAGTATAATCAGTCATATTATAACATATATTGTCCAAAAATTGCACCACTTTTTTATCAGTTTTTACAAAAATATGTAACAGTTCAGCCATCGTCAAGGAAATGTGCGAACCATGCTTGCATGAGTAAGCGCATGACGCAGACGATGAGCGGAGCGCCCGATTATGAGCAAAGTTAGCTGCGTCAGCAGCGGGAAAGCGACGAAGTCGCCTTTGCGAATGGCGCGGGCTGAACTGTTATAAAAATACGACCCGCGACGTCCGATCCCCCGCCGTCACCTTCATCTCAAGCTGCTCCACCGAGGTAATCTGTGAATTGCCGATCTGGAACAGGATAACCGTCTCCGCCGATCCGCCCGCGGGAACCGTGCCCTCCCAGGTGCCAAGATCGTCCGGGAGTATCGTGATCTCCGCGTTCGTCTCCTCGATGTTGTTGACGTTCGCACGGAACGACGGAAGGATCGATACCATGTCGAGCGCCACGTCCTTTTTGCCCTCGTTTTGCAGCATCACATGCAGCACCAGAAGCCTTTTGCCATCCTCCGGCACGACCGCTCCGTAGTCATCCGTCAGCTCCGCGCCCGTATAGACCGCCTTAACGCCGGAAAGCCCCAGCGCCTCACTCAGGGTTACGGAAGGCTCCGCTTCCTCCCCGTCCTCCGGCTGTTCTTTCTCTTCTGAGCCGTCATCCGCGCCGCTGTCCGTATTCTCCGGCTCCTGAGCATCCGAATCCGTCTCTTCCGGCTCCCCGTCCTTCGTATCCTCCGGCTCCTCCCCGCGCGCGTCCTCTTCCTCCTCGGGCACGTACACGTACTGATAGCCCTCCGGCTGCTTGCGGTTATGCTTCGCGATGATATGTGCCGCGTAATTTACAATAATGTCGCGCTCGTTGTCCTCCAGCTCGTACGGCTCCTCGCCGCAGCCGGTCAATGCCAGTGCGCCCGCGAGCAGCACACCGCACAGGAGACATTTTCGTCGCATGGATTTTTTCATGTAAGCTCCTCCCGATCAAACTGTTATAAATATCGTATCACTCTTTCCCCGTTCGTGCAACCGCATTTTTATCTAATTCCATCCAAAATTCGACGCCGTCCGCATGGTTTTTTACGCCGCACGCCCTGTGGTGGGAATCCATAATCGCCTTCACAATCGAAAGCCCGATACCGCTGCCGCCGTACTCCCGCGTGCGCGCCTTGTCCACCTTATAAAACTTATCCCACACGCGCGCGAGATCCTCCTCCGGAATCCCGCTTCCGGTGTTGAAAACGCTCACGCGCAGCACGTCCTCTTTGACGGTATAGAAGATGCGGATGCATTTTTTCCCCGCCGCGTAGTGGATCGCGTTGCTCAGATAGTTTGTCACGACCTCCTCAATCTGGAATTCATCCCCCCACACGTAGGCGGGTGCCTCCGAAAAGTCCAGCGTGATACCGCCCTGCTCCAGCAGAAGCGACGCGCTTTCGACCACGCCTGCGATCAGCTCCGTGACGTCAAAGCGGCTCATCGCCACCGGATCGTTTCCGAATTCCAGATGGTTTAAGGTGAGAAGCTTGCCTACCATGCGGTTCATTTTTCCCGCCTCATCCATGATGACCTCGCAGTAAAAGCTGCGGCTCTCCGCGTCGTCGTTGATGCACTCCGAAAGTCCCTCTGCGTAGCCCTGGATGAGCGCCAGCGGCGTCTTCAGCTCGTGCGAAACGTTGGAGAGGAACTCCTTTCGCATCTCGTCGATCTGTTCCTTTTTCTCGATATCGATCTTGAGCTCGTTGTTGGCGGTTTTCAGCTCCGAGATCGAGAGCTCTAACGTCTCGGAGAGCTGGTTCATGTGCGCCCCGAGCTGCTCAATCTCCTTGCTACCCCTGCCCGGCTCGTACTTCGCCGTAAAGTCAAGCTCCGTCATCTGTCTTGAGATGTCCGTGAGCTGGCGGATCGGGCGCGTGATGCGCCGCGTGACGAGCACGACGATAAACATGCTCAGCAGCACGCTGCCGATGCCGATGTAGGCGAGAAAGCGGTTGGAAATGTTCACGCTCGCGCGGATGCCCTCGAGCGCCGTGCGCATCATGATGAGATTGCCGTCCGCCAGCGTCCCCCACAGCACCAGATATTCCGACCCCATCCGGCTGTCCGTCACCTGCAGGATCGAGTAATTGTCGTTGCTCAGCACCTCCCTGCGCCCCTCGTCCGCGGACGCGCCGAAGAGCACGTCCAGAAAGCGGTTGATGAGGTTGAGGGCATCGTTGGAGGACGAGCGCACCACCGTCCCGTCCGGGGCGACAATTAAAAGCTCGATATTGGCGTTTGCGCACAGGCGGTCGAGCTCCACGTCAAAATCGATCGAGAGCAGCCGCTCCTCCCGCGAGGCCTGGTCGATCGTGTCATATCCGCCCACGAGCTGCCCCATCTTTGTGCGGCTGTAGTAATCCTCCAGAAACGTCGTATTTAAAAACCAGCACAGAAGGACTGTGCCGGTCACAAGGCCGATAATGACGACGCAGATCTGCGTCGTGACCGACCATTTATAGGAATGCCTCATCGCTGCTCTCCCGCCTCAAATTTGTAGCCCATGCCCCAGATCGTCTTGATACAGTCGCCGTGCGCGCCCATCTTGCTGCGCAGCTTTTTGACGTGGGTGTCGATCGTGCGCGCGTCGCCGAAATAGTCGTAGTTCCAGACACTGTTTAAAATCTTTTCCCGCGAGAGCGCAAGCCCCTGATTTTCCATAAAATAAGCCAGCAGCTCAAACTCCTTGAAGCTTAACTCCACGCGCTCCCCGTCGATCGTGACGATGTGCGCCGCCTGGTCTAACACGATGCCGCCTGCCGAGATCCGGCTCTCCTCCTGGGACTGGTTCGTGCGCCGCAGGATCGCCTCGACGCGTGCCACAAGGATCTTCGGTGAAAACGGCTTTGCAATATACTCGTCCACCCCCAGCTCAAAGCCGTTTAGCTCGTCGCTCTCGCCCCCGCGCGCAGTCAGCATGATGATCGGCACCTTCGAGTGCTCGCGGATCTCCCTGCACACGTCGAAGCCGTTGATCTTCGGCATCATCACATCAAGGATGATAAGCGCGATGTCCTTATCCGCGTAAAACAGATCGAGCGCCTCCTCGCCGTCGCCCGCCTCGAGCACCTCGTAGCCCTTTTTCACGAGAAAATCCCGCACGAGCTTGCGCATACGGCTCTCGTCGTCCACCACCAGTATTTTAGTCGTCTCCATCTAAAGCCCTCTCTTTCTCCAAAACGGCGCTCTCACGCTCCTTTAACTCCTCCTCCCAGGCGCTGTAGCGGTTTACAAGCTCCTTCTCGTAGTTGAGCACCGTCGGGCTGCTGCTGGTCAGCATGAGGGCGAAAAGTGCCCCGATCACCAAAAACAGAGCGATATTTAAGAACACCGAGCGGCGCAGAGACTGCTTCGCCTTCCCGTTTTCCTTTCGCAGCGACTCCGTCGTGCCCGAGGCGTCGAGCACCCGCAGGTCCGCATAGACCCTGATCGGCGCGATGTCCTCGTTCGCGATCTGCGGCATGGCGCGCAGATATTCCTGAAGCTCCCGCATATAGGCGTAGCCCACCTGCGTCTGGAAGCTCTTCTGCTCGAGCATCCGCTTATAGATGTGCAGCACCTTGTCCGGCTGCTCCAGATCGATGCGCGCCTTCATGTAGCGCACACCCTCCGCTTCCTTTTTTGCCTCCCGCAGCAGATCCTTATCGTCAAAATAGAATCCGTCTACGATCCGTTAACTTGTCTGTGCCATAACCCTTCCTCTATATCCATTACGGTTCCGTTTTCACTGCCTTTTTATCCAAGCAGCCGCTGCAACAGCTTCACGCACTCCGCCGCGTCGCCCGAATAGCCGTCCGCGCCGATCTCCTGCGCGAACTCCTCCGTGATGCAGGCGCCGCCGATGATGACCTTTCCCGCAAAGCCCTTTTCCCGCGCGAGGCATACGACCTCCTTCATGCGCATCATCGTCGTCGTCATGAGCGCGGAAAGGCCGATCACCTGCGCGTTTTTTTCCATCGCGGTGTCCACGATCCGCTCCGCCGGCACGTCCTTGCCCAGGTCGATGACATTGTAGCCGTAGTTTTTGAGCAAAAGCACCACAAGGTTTTTCCCGATATCGTGGATATCGCCCTCCACCGTCGCGATGACAATGGTCGCAGCCGCATCCCCTGACCCATCCTTCACGAGCATCGGCTCTAGGTATTCGATGGCCGTCTGCATCGCATTCGCCGAGGCGATGAGCTGCGGCAGAAAATACGTCTGCTTTTCAAACCGTTCGCCCACCTCGCCGATGGCGGGGATCAGCCGCCCGTTTATAATATCGCCCGGCGACGCGCCGCCTGCGAGCGCCTCCTTCACATGCGCCACGATATGCTTTTTGTCGCCCTTTAACACGCTGGCAAAAATAATATCGTCCGCCTCCGCTTCCCGTTCCTTTCCCGGACGCGCGCTCTCCGGCGCTTTTTGCTGCTCAGCCGCCCGCTTCCTCGCCTCGTCCGCCTCCCGCGTCTCCCGGTTTTTCTCATATGCCTGCATCCGTTCGATGTAGCGGATATCGCTCCCCGGCTTGTGCAGCAGCATGTCCGACGCGAACGCCGCGTTCATGAGAAGCTCCTGCGAGGGGTTCGCGATCGCCATCGTCAGCCCCTGCGCGATCGCCATCGTCAGAAACGCCGTGTTGACGAACGGGCGGTTCGGCAGGCCAAACGAGATGTTGGAGAGCCCGCACACCGTCGCAAGCCCCAGCTCGTCTTTGCAGTATCGGATCGTGTCAAAGCATTCCAGCGCCGCATCCTTATTCGCCCCGACGGTCGCGGTCAGCCCGTCCACGACGATATCCTCCCGCGAAAATCCGAGCGCGTACGCGCGGGAGAGGATTTCGCGCACGATGCCGCGCTTCTCCTCCATCGTGGCCGGAAGCCCCGCGTCGGATAAGGGAAGCAGAATGAACATCGCGCCGTATTTCTTTACGACCGGAAGCAGCCGCTCGATTTTCTCGCGCTCGAGCGACACGGAATTTACGAGCGCCCGCCCCGGATAGCGCCGCAGCGCCGCCTCGAGCACCTCGACGCTGCTCGAATCAAAGCAGAGCGGCAGGCGCGTCGCCGTCAAAAGCTCCTCGAGCGCTGCCAGCATCATCTCCTTCTCGTCGATGCCGTTCATTCCCATATTTACATCCAGGATGGCCGCGCCGTTCTCCTCCTGCTCCTGCGCCATCTGACACACCAGCTCAAGGCTGCCCTGCCGAAGCTGCTCCTGCAGCGCCTTTTTCCCGGTCGGGTTGATGCGCTCGCCCACGACTAAAAACGGGCCGTTTGGATCAATCTTAAGGACGCTTCGCTCGGTTGCAAGCAGCCGCTCCTTTTTGGCCGCTATCCCCGGCGCGGGCATGTCCTTCACCGCCTGCGCAAGCGCGCGGATGTGCTCCGGCGTCGTCCCGCAGCAGCCTCCCACGATGGACGCGCCCGCGCGCACGAGCGCTGCGCCCGCCGCGGCAAAGTCCTCCGGGGACATCTCGTAAACGGTCGCGCCGTCCTTTAGCTTCGGCAGGCCCGCGTTCGGCTTTGCCAGAATCGGGATGTTTGCCACCCCGCGCATCTGTTCTACCGCGCCAAGCATCTCCGCGGGCCCGCTCGAGCAGTTCAGCCCCACCGCATCCGCGCCGAGGCTTTGCAGCACGACCATCGCCGTCCCCGCATCCGTCCCGTAGAGCGTGCGCCCGTCGGATTCATACGTCAGGCTCGCCATCACGGGCAGGTCGCACTCCTCGCGGATGGCGATGAGCGCCGCACGCGTCTCCTGTAAGCTCATCATCGTCTCCACGACGAACAGATCCACGCCGCCCGCAAGAAGCGCCCGCGCCTGCTGCCGGTACACATCGATAAGCTCTTCAAATTCCAGATCGCCCACCGGGGCAAGCTGCCTGCCCGTCATCGTCAGATCGCCCGCCACGCGCGCGCCACTGCCCGCGACCGCCTCCCTTGTGAGCGCCACAAGCGCCCGGTTCATCTCCGCAAGCCGCCCCTCCAGCCCGTATTCCGCGAGCTTGATGCGGTTGGCGGTAAATGTCGGCGCGTAGACGATATCTGCCCCCGCCGCCGCGTACTCCTGCTGCAGCCCGATGATCGCCTGCGGATGCTCCAGTATCCACTGCTCCGGGCAGACGCCCACGGGCATCCCCGCCCGCTGCAGATTCGTTCCGGTCGCGCCGTCCAGCACGATGACGCGGCTCTCTATCATTTCACGAAATTGCTTTCTTTCCATAAAAATACGTGTATTCCTTTCTTTCGTCTCTCGCTCGTTTTCAGCCGTTTTATTCTTTCACAGCTTTCCGTTCGTCTTATTCTACTCTTTCTTCAGTATTTTTACAAGATGTTTCAGTGTCTTCAATGTATAGGAAAGCCCGGCGGCGTTTGTGTCCTTTCCGAGCGTCATGCGGATGCACGAAAATGCCTGCTTATCGCTCATGCCCAGCGCCTTCAGCACGTGGGACGGCTCCGCGGACGCACTGTTGCAGGCGCTTCCCGCCGAGACGCAGATGCCCGCCTCGTCTAAGAGCAGCACGAGATTTGACGCCTCGATGCCGGAAAAACAGATGTTGACATTGTTCGGAAGCCGGTGCTCGAAGCTGCCCACCAGAAACGCTCCCGGGATTTCCGTACAGATATGATGGATAAAGCGGTCGCGCAGATCCCGCTCCCGCGCTGCCGTCTCCTCCATCCGCGCAAAGCTTATCTCCGCCGCCTTCGCCATGCCGACGATACCCGGCACATTCTCGGTGCCCGCACGCCTGCCGTTCTCCTGTCCGCCGCCCTGGATCATGCTCCCGGTGCGCAGCCCCTGCTTCATATATAAAAAGCCGCAGCCCTTCGGCCCGTAAAATTTATGACTGCTGGCGGAAAGCATATGCACATTCCAGCCCTCCACGTCAATCGGGATCTGCCCGTAGGCCTGCACGGCGTCCGTGTGGAACAGCACACCCCGCCGCTTCGCAATCCGCCCAATCGCCTC
>CAMTZV010000035.1 GCA_947086625.1 uncultured bacterium
GAGCGCTTTCATCTTTACGCAACGATTTGTAGGCAAAATCCGGGAATAAATAAGGAAGATACCTCTTTGCGATCTCATTTCTGTCGCCGAGCATGCAGCGTTTTACATCCGCCGCAAGCGCATTCTCTTCCACGCCGCTCCACGTGTTGATCACCGACTCCACGATATCAATCATCCTGTGACGGCGTTCTTCGCCGTTGAATCGCCGTTCAAGGATGTATTCCACGCAAAATTCCGCGTCCCGATCCCTCACACGTTTATCCCTGATCGTATCTGTCATCTTCAAACGCAGAAAGTCAATCCGCTCCAGCCTCTCTTTCCCGTTCTGAAAGAGAGGGGAAGGATGTCCGGCGATATAATCCTTGCATGCCTGATACAGCGCCTCCGCATCGAGCGTTACCCGCGTGTCCTCCCGGCCGACGGATAAAAGTCTCCGATGAAACACCTCCGCCGCCCGCAGGACGCAATTGTACGCCTCCGAGTTTCGCGCGATCAGGCGTTTGTTTCTCACGAGCTCTAAAAAAGTTGCTTCGACTGGCGTGCGCTCCGTCTCATACGCTGAAAATTCCTCACTGATCGCATCCCGATATGCCGCCTCGTTCAGCTTCTGGCCGCAGCAGCCCGTGACAATCATCTCGTCAAACGTACATTGCACTGCGCCGCCCGTGTCTAAACTCCGCACCCACGAGCCCGCTTCCCTCTGTTCAAGCGCCCATTGCCCCATCTCTGCATCATCATATTCAGCCTGCTGTTCATGCGCCCATTGCTCCATCTCTGCATCATCATATCCAGGCTGCTGCTCATGTGCCAGAAGCGGTTCCATATCCTCCGTAAGGGCCTCATAACCGCGCCCTGTTGGCAGTCCCATGTAATACCTGTTTTGAAGCCAGCTCTGTCGTCTAACATGCTCCCCATCCATCCCTATGCCCCCAGCTCGTCTAATTTATATCCGCACACAATCTTATTTGCCCACTGGCTTAGCTCTTCCCGGGCCATACCAGCCGTTTGCCGCAAATCATCCGGCTCGCGGTTATCTCCCGAAAACCGCCCGTTTCCTGCCGGTACACTGACATCCCTCCGGCAGGAGTTTTTCTGCCAGCCTGACCGACTCCTCCGTCACACCGGTCAGAGAAAGCATTGCCGAAGGCTCCCCCATCCTCAGCAGGTTATCCCGAAAAACAGCGAGCAGCGGCATCAGCGCCCACGCCTGCTTTTCCCCCGTACACGCGTGCAAAAGCTCAAACCGCTCCTCTGAGAGCCGGTTTCCGATCACGCAGCCCGCAAGCGCCGCCTTCGAACGGATACACAAATTCAACTCCGGCGCCTCCTGGGGGCTGTAGCTAAGCGCGGGCAGCACATTCCCCCGCTCCTTTTGCTTTTCGCAAAACTGCTTCCACAAAAACCGCTCCTCCGATGCAATCGGCTTTACCTGTTCCACATATTTCATATGATCGAAAACCGTTATCTTCCGTAGCGCCTCAAACGAAACCAGAAAGCTCTTTGCGGCGGAATCCATAACTGCAAAGCCGCAGCTTTTCAGCATTTCCCCCGCAAACGATTCCGGCACATCCTCAAAGGACGTCACAATCGGCGCGCCCTCATCCAAAGCAAGCTCCGTAAACCAGTGCAAAAGCCTGCCCGCAATCCCCTGCCTCCGATACAGGGGAGCGACGACAAGCTCATGCAGCAAAAAAATCCCTTCTTTTTTTACTCCAAAAACAAGAATTCCCACTGCTACACCCTCCTTGACCGCTCCAAATGCCTCCAGCAGTCCCTGCCGGAGTTGGCGGTTATAATTCGGGTTTAACAGTGGGGTAAACGCAGACAGATTCTGTCTTCCTATTTTAACAATCTTCATTTGTATGGCTCCCTGTGAAAGAATGGCTTCCTGTCCGCCCGGCATTTGCTCATACCTTTGCAAACCTCACCCGGCACACCTTTTTACAGAAACAGAACCCATACTTATAAATCATCTGATAGCCCTCGTCGAGCAGCTCTGCCGCGTAATCGCGCTCCTCAATCTGCGCAAGCGCCTCGTCGCACAGCTGATCCATCTGAGCGTATTTCTTCGCGCACTTGATCTCAATGATCATCGCAGGCATACGCGGGTTATGCGGCTCCAAAAGCAAATCCGGCCTGCCGTTTCCCTGCTCCCGGTTCGAGTTAATGCGGTAGCCTCCAATCCCGCCGAGAATACCGAGCAGATAGCCGTGAAAGAAAAGCTCCGCGCTGTCAAAATAGCTGATGCTGCCCAAAAGCTGATCATTGATAAAATCCTCGATCTTTTCACAGTCGCCCGTCCGCATCCCCTCGTAAAACGGTGTATAATCGCAGTCCTTCCCGCGCTCATGAAACCATTCACGAACTGTGTTTTGATAAATATAGCGAACCTCCTCATTTGGAAGTTCCAGCGTCAAATACAATGTATTAACCAAAAACCGACGCGACACCGCCTTCAAATAGCCTGTAAAAAACAGGAAATTCCACAGATTATCCTGGCTCTTATGAATCTCCCCGTACGTAATTTCCTCATGCACTGGCTTTTCCACCGTGCCGCCCGCAATCAGATTCTCAATCTCGCTCTTTACGGCATCATCCGCGCGGTCGATCAGCTCCCGCACAATGCTGTTGGACGAGGTATTTGACCAGTAAGGCTTCGGGAACTCCGTGTTCTGATCCAGAATATCGCTGGCATAGCAGATCACGCTCCACGGATTATACACCTTTGTCTTTCCGAACAGATAGCCGTCGTACCAGTTCTTTACTTCCTCTTCCCGCTCCCCGATCCCATAATGATCGAGCAGCGCTTTCACCTCTTCCTGCGTAAAGCCGAAATACTCCGCGTACCCTTCATCCAGGATCGATATGATCCGCAGATTATTTAACCCCGTAAAAATGCTCTCCCTGCTGATCCGCAGACACCCTGTAATAACCGCAAGCTCCAGATTCGCGTTCGTCTTTAACGCGGACTCAAACAGCGAACGGATAAAATCGATCATTTCCTCATAAAAACCTCGAAAGTAAGAATTCTCTAACGGCACGTCATATTCGTCAATCAAAATAATCACTTTTTTTTCGTGATAATTTTCCAAACATTCCGACAAAAAAGCAAGAGATGTGGCATAGCTTTTCTGCTCCGCGCGCCGCTCCATCAGGGCTGTATAATTTTCTTTGTTCTTTGGCGAAATACAATCCGAATCCAACACATAGGCGTGTCTGGCGAATTCTCCCGCAATCGCCTCCTGCAGGCAGAAATACGCCGTATCAAAATCCGGCTGCTTCGCCGACTTCAGCGACAAAGAAATGACCGGATACCGGCCCATATGGCCCGTATACCGCTCTCCCGCTTCCGCAATCCCTGTCCCGTTAAAATAGCGGCTATTGTCAACAACCGCTCCATTCCGATCAATTTCCTTCTCAAAAAACGTGCGCAGCATCTGGAGCATCAGCGTCTTTCCAAACCGGCGCGGCCTTGTAAAAAGATTGACCTTTGCATCGGTGTTTAAAAGATCCCGGATGATCAGCGTTTTATCGACATAATAATAATTTTTGTCGATCATTTCCCTGTAAAATTCGATTCCGATCGGTAAACGGCGTCTTGGCATGGCAGACCTGCTTTCATGGGTGGTTGTGTTAGGGTTATAGTAAACTATTTGGGTGGGGATTGCAAGGGGGAACCTGCGCAAACCTCACCCGGCACACCTTTTTACAGAAACAGAACCCATACTTATAAATCATCTGATAGCCCTCGTCGAGCAGCTCTGCCGCGTAATCGCGCTCCTCAATCTGCGCAAGCGCCTCGTCGCACAGCTGATCCATCTGAGCGTATTTCTTCGCGCACTTGATCTCAATGATCATCGCAGGCATACGCGGGTTATGCGGCTCCAAAAGCAAATCCGGCCTGCCGTTTCCCTGCTCCCGGTTCGAGTTAATGCGGTAGCCTCCAATCCCGCCGAGAATACCGAGCAGATAGCCGTGAAAGAAAAGCTCCGCGCTGTCAAAATAGCTGATGCTGCCCAAAAGCTGATCATTGATAAAATCCTCGATCTTTTCACAGTCGCCCGTCCGCATCCCCTCGTAAAACGGTGTATAATCGCAGTCCTTCCCGCGCTCATGAAACCATTCACGAACTGTGTTTTGATAAATATAGCGAACCTCCTCATTTGGAAGTTCCAGCGTCAAATACAATGTATTAACCAAAAACCGACGCGACACCGCCTTCAAATAGCCTGTAAAAAACAGGAAATTCCACAGATTATCCTGGCTCTTATGAATCTCCCCGTACGTAATTTCCTCATGCACTGGCTTTTCCACCGTGCCGCCCGCAATCAGATTCTCAATCTCGCTCTTTACGGCATCATCCGCGCGGTCGATCAGCTCCCGCACAATGCTGTTGGACGAGGTATTTGACCAGTAAGGCTTCGGGAACTCCGTGTTCTGATCCAGAATATCGCTGGCATAGCAGATCACGCTCCACGGATTATACACCTTTGTCTTTCCGAACAGATAGCCGTCGTACCAGTTCTTTACTTCCTCTTCCCGCTCCCCGATCCCATAATGATCGAGCAGCGCTTTCACCTCTTCCTGCGTAAAGCCGAAATACTCCGCGTACCCTTCATCCAGGATCGATATGATCCGCAGATTATTTAACCCCGTAAAAATGCTCTCCCTGCTGATCCGCAGACACCCTGTAATAACCGCAAGCTCCAGATTCGCGTTCGTCTTTAACGCGGACTCAAACAGCGAACGGATAAAATCGATCATTTCCTCATAAAAACCTCGAAAGTAAGAATTCTCTAACGGCACGTCATATTCGTCAATCAAAATAATCACTTTTTTTTCGTGATAATTTTCCAAACATTCCGACAAAAAAGCAAGAGATGTGGCATAGCTTTTCTGCTCCGCGCGCCGCTCCATCAGGGCTGTATAATTTTCTTTGTTCTTTGGCGAAATACAATCCGAATCCAACACATAGGCGTGTCTGGCGAATTCTCCCGCAATCGCCTCCTGCAGGCAGAAATACGCCGTATCAAAATCCGGCTGCTTCGCCGACTTCAGCGACAAAGAAATGACCGGATACCGGCCCATATGGCCCGTATACCGCTCTCCCGCTTCCGCAATCCCTGTCCCGTTAAAATAGCGGCTATTGTCAACAACCGCTCCATTCCGATCAATTTCCTTCTCAAAAAACGTGCGCAGCATCTGGAGCATCAGCGTCTTTCCAAACCGGCGCGGCCTTGTAAAAAGATTGACCTTTGCATCGGTGTTTAAAAGATCCCGGATGATCAGCGTTTTATCGACATAATAATAATTTTTGTCGATCATTTCCCTGTAAAATTCGATTCCGATCGGTAAACGGCGTCTTGGCATGGCAGACCTGCTTTCGTGGGTGGTTGTGTTAGGGTTATAGTAAACTATTTGGGTGGGGATTGCAAGGAAAATTTACACATCCCGTAGCCACTCCATAAACGCATCCTTATTTTCCACCGGCGTTGTCGTGGGCCTGCCAAGATCCGCCCGCGCGCCAATCGCCGCTTTTGCTTCGATGAACGTAAGCCCCGGCTCCTTTTTTGCAAGCTCCAGCGCCCGCAGAAGCTCCCGCTCCTCCGACGCGCCGTAAACGTGCGCATAGCCGCACCCCTCTGCGATCTTTTTCAAATCCACGCCCCTTAGCGCTGTCGGCATCCCGCCCACCGACTCGTGCGCTCCATTGTTCACGACTACATGCACGAGGTTTTCCGGCGCCGTCTGCCCGATCACCGCCATCGCGCCCATATGCATGAGCACGGCCCCGTCCCCGTCCATGCACCAGACCTTTTTCCCCGGACAGTGCAGCGCTATGCCAAGCGCAATCGACGAGCTGTGCCCCATCGAGCCCACCGTCAGAAAATCGCGTCCGTGACCCTGCCCGTTTTCCACACGGATCTCAAAGAGCTCCCGGCTCGCCTTCCCCGTTGTGGAGACGATCGGATCGTCACCTGACACCTGCGTCACCGCCCGGATAATCTGCTCGCGCCTCATCCGGTAAGAGTTTTCATATGCTGCCTTTTTCTCATATTCCAGCGCGCCTTTCCGCACAACAAGCGCTACGCATCTTCCCTTTTGAAGCAGACGGCCAAACTCCTCCATCTTAGCGAACAGCTCTCCCTCAGAGGTCTCCTTTCCTACCACGAAATGATCAATGCCCATGTCTGCAAGGAGCCTCAAGGTGATTTCTCCCTGATAGACATGCTGCGGCTCGTCATGCACACCCGGCTCCCCGCGCCAGCCGACAATGAAAATACATGGGATGGCATACACCTTCCCGTGCAGGAGGGAGACGGCCGGGTTGACGATATTCCCCTCCCCGCTGTTTTGCATATAAACAACCGGCACCTTCCCAGTCGCAAGGTGATACCCTGCCGCAATGGCAGCCGCATTCCCCTCGTTTGCGGCGATCAGGTGATGTCCCGGGTCAGTCCCGTACACATCCATCAGATAATCGCACAACCCCTTCAGCTGTGAATCCGGAACCCCTGTAAAAAAATCTGCGCCCAGTATGTCAACCAGATGTTCAACCTTCATATGTTTAAAGCTCCTCAATCAGCGAAATAATATTTTTGATCGGCATCAGCCGCGCGTCGACCTCCTCGGCGCGGTGATATTTCAGAATATCCTTTGCCGTCTGCTCCATCGCCGGGAACGCGCTGCGCGTGAGCTGGTTCGCATAGATCACAACGTTCACCCCGTGCTCCGCCAGCTCCGCTTCCGTCACGGAATGAAAGGACGTCGGCACAACGACGATCGGCGTCTTTTTGTCCTCCATGCGGAACAGGTCGCAGAACCGTAAAATCTCATCCGGCTCCTTTTTGCGGCTGTGAATCATAATCCCGTCCGCCCCGGCGGACACATACGCCCGTGCCCGCTTTAAGGCGTCCTCCATGCCCTGCTCTAAAATCAGGCTCTCAATCCTGGCAATAATCATGAACTCATCGGTCAGCTGAACCGCTTTTCCCGCCGCAATTTTTTCACAGAAATGCCCGATCGTATCCTGCGTCTGTGCAACCTCGGTTCCAAACAGCGAATTTTTCTTTAAACCCGTTTTATCCTCGATAATAATCGCAGACACGCCCATGCGCTCCAACGAACGCACCGTGTAGACAAAATGCTCCGTTAGTCCTCCAGTGTCGCCGTCAAAAATAATCGGCTTTGTCGTAACCTCCATCACGTCATCGATTGTCCGAAACCGCGAGGTAATATCAACCAGCTCAATATCCGGCTTCCCTTTTGCCGTCGAGTCACACAGCGAGCTGACCCACATTGCGTCAAACTGATCCAGCCCGCTGCCATCCGCCACTACGGTTTTCTCCGCGATCAGCCCGGTCAGTCCGCTGTGAACCTCCAGCGCCTTTACAACCGGACATAGCTCTATGAGCTGCTTTAATTTCCCGCGCCTGTATTCCGGCATCCCCAGCTTTTCCTTCATCCGCCGGTCCATACGGCTGACCTGTTCGCTGTATGTATAGGGCACGTCAATGATCTGCCCGCCATATTCCCGCAGAAGCCCCTCCACGTTGTCCCGGACCGCCCGCATAGGCCCTTCCAGCCAGTTGTCGCCGTGGATCACATAGTCGGGCCGAAGCTCCCGGATAATTTCATCATACATGATCTCATGCTGCACGACGGTTCTCGACACACCTTCCAGCCCCTCGATCATCGCATAGCGCTCCTCAAAACAAACGCTCGGAAAACGGTTGAAACGCACCATCGCCTCATCGCTCTGCACGCCGACGACCAGCTCGCCGTAGCGCTGCGCCTCCCGGATGATATTCCGGTGCCCCTCATGTATCACATCCGTGCAAAAACAAGTATATACTGTCTTCATGCCGTTTAAACCTCCTGACCCGTGGTGCAAATCCAAATCCCGTGCAGCAGATGTACGGTGTCCATGCGGATCTGCACACGCACCCTCTCCGTTTCATCCGTTCGCGCCAGCCCGTTTTCCACTGTTTTGCTCAATAATCTCCGCAATCAAAAACTGTGCCGCCAACTCGATCTCATCAAATTCGACGCGCTTCATCAATGAAACGCCAAACGCTTTCCCGCATTTTTCAATCAGCTCATCCGTGTATGTAAGCGTGCCGTTCTCCACCGATGCGATGCCGTCCAGATAAATGGATTCCCGGTTTTTCTTTCGCATAAGCTCCAGATCAAAATATGTCTCGTCGATAAACGCCCGCACCGCATCCCCCGTCCCATCAAGGACGACCGGATAACCTCCGAGCTCTCCGAACACGCCCGGGCAGTGCAGTTTGACTTTCTTTTTATCGCGTACCGCTGTCAAAATCCCGCAGATAATCTCAAAATTGCTCGACGCGTTCATCATATTGCGCTTTGCGTCCACCGGCATCGGGATTTTGCAGGCTGCAAACATTTTTT
>CAMTZV010000036.1 GCA_947086625.1 uncultured bacterium
AAGATCGTGAACGTCACGCTTCAGCTCGTTCTGCAAAAGCTCCCCAAATTTGTCGACGCGCCGCCGCTGGACATACAGGTGCTCACCCCGATGCGCAAAGGGCTGCTCGGCGTGGAGCGGCTGAATGCGGTGCTGCAGCAGTATTTAAACCCGCCGGATGCCGCGAAGTCCGAGAAGGAGCGGCCGGGCGGCGTCTTCCGGGAGGGAGACAAGGTAATGCAGACAAAAAACAATTACCAGCTCGCATGGGAGGTGCGAAGCCGCTACGGCATTCCGGTCGACAAGGGGCTTGGCGTGTTTAACGGGGATCTCGGCGTGATTCGCATCATTGATTCTTTCGCGCAGAGCGTGACCGTGGAGTTTGAGGAGGGGCGCATGGTGGAGTATCCTTACGGTGCGCTTGACGAGCTGGAACTTGCCTACGCGGTCACGATCCATAAATCGCAGGGCAGCGAATATCCGGCGGTCGTGCTCCCGCTGCTGGGCGGCCCGCGCCCGCTTATGAACCGCAACCTGCTCTACACAGCCCTCACACGGGCGAGAAAATGTGTCACGATCGTGGGCGATGACCGGGTATTTGCACAGATGGTCGACAATGTGCAGGAGCAGCAGCGCTTCTGCGGCCTGCGTGACCGGCTGTGTGAGACGGTGTGACAGATGGCCTTTGCAAAAAGATAATTGTTTGACGGGAGGGTGTTTGAAGACGATCCGATTTTTGATAAAGCTTTTGTTCCCGGCAGTCTGCCCGATCTGCGGCGAGGTGTGCGGGCAGAATATCACGGAGGATGACGCGCGCATCTGTCCGGCCTGTGAAAAACGGGTGCGGCGGGTCACGCAGCCCTTTTGTATGCGGTGCGGCAAGCCGCTGGGGCCTGGCGGGGCGCGCAGCGAATACTGTGAGGACTGTCGGAAACATACGCATGCTTTTGTGCAGGGGAGGGCCGTGTTTGTCTACGGAGGCGCGGTGGCGCGCGCGATGCATGGCATGAAGTACAAAAACCGCAGGGACTATGCGGCCGTTTTCGCCCGGGAGGCGTATGAGACGCTGGGCGGTTGGATTCGGCATATACAGCCGCAGGCGCTCGTTCCGGTGCCGCTGCATCCCCGGCGAAGGCGGACACGCGGCTACAACCAGGCGCAGCTTCTCGCCGCAGAGCTGTCGGGGCTCACGGGAATTCCCGTGGAGTGCGGTCTGATCCGGCGAAACGAGAATACACGCCCGCAAAAGGAATTAAATGTCGATGAAAGAAAAAACAATCTGAAAAATGCTTTTCAAATGTCAAAAAATAGTGTACACTTAATGAAAGTGTTGGTCATTGACGATATTTATACGACCGGAAGCACGGCTGATGCGGTGGCAAAGACGTTGCAGGAGGCCGGAATCGAAAAAGTATATGTCCTTAGCATTTGTATCGGCGGGGACGATCAGGGAGGTTTGGACTATGGAAGTAAAAACTTGTAAAAGCTGCGGGCGGATGTTTAACTGCGTCGGACGGACGCCCCTGTGCCCGTCCTGTGCGGACACGCTTGAAAAGAAATTCCAGGAGGTAAAGGAGTACGTGTGGGAGCACAGGACTGCTACCATGCAGCAGATATCCGACGACAATGAGGTATCAATGAAGCAGATCCGGCAGTGGGTACGCGAGGAGCGGTTAAGCTTCGCCGATGATTCACCGGTGGGGCTTGAGTGCGAGAAATGCGGGGCCACGATTAAGACGGGGCGCTTTTGCGAGGCATGCAAGTCGAAGCTCAACAACGATCTGGCGAGCGTGACGCGCAAGCCGAAGGAGCCCGAGCACAAAAGGAAGGATCAGAGAGACAACAAGAACCGAATGAGATATTTACAGTAAGAAGAGTGCCGCACGACCTGCGGCACTTTTTATGCGCAGGGGCATGTGACCGGATTCCGCAACAGTTGTGATTGCAAAGTCCTGGGCTGAACTGTTACCCGAAGGCTGAACTGTTACAGGAAATGTTTTGTATTTCCGGGAAATCTATGATATAATACAAACAACTATGTATAAATTGAGTAATATTGAAGAACGGAGTATAATATGATTCATAACGAGCGTGTACGCCATATGGTGAAATTGCAGGCGTTTGAGGACCGCAAGGGAAAAGAATATTTTCCGGTTCTGAAATATTTCCGCAGGGATTACGTGGGGCTTCATCTGCTCAAGGGCTTTGTGAGCGGGACGATTGCCTATGGCGTGTGCCTGCTTATGTGGGGGCTTTATTATATGGAAGAGCTGATGGCAAATATCCACACGATGGATCTGGCGAAGTTTGCCGTGGATGTGCTGCTGCGCTATCTTGCATTCCTCATCGTCTATCTGATCTGCGTCTTTATCTATGCAGAAAATAAGTATTCGCGGGCAAGAAAAGAGATCAGGGCCTATAACCGGCACTTAAAGCGGATCATAAACAGCTTTGATCTGGATGGAGGAGAATCATGACGGCGTTGTTGGAGATCAGGGAACGGATACGGGGCTTTTGCAGCCGATTCGAGGTCTATCTGCTTCCGGTAATAAAAAGTATACTGGCGTTTCTCACATTTTATATGATCCGCTCGCATCTGGGGTATATGACGCGGCTGAACGGCATGACGCTCACACTCGTGCTGGCGCTGGCATGTGCGCTGCTCCCGGTCAATATGATCGTTGTGTTTGCGGTGCTGCTTGTGCTTTTGCACCTGTTTTCGCTGTCTCTGGCGGCGTGCCTCGTGTGTTTTCTCGTGGTGGCGGTGCTTTTTCTGCTCTATTTCCGGTTTTCGCCGAAAAAGGGCTTTTACGCGGTGCTCACGCCTCTGGCGTTCATTTTTCACGTGCCGTACGTCATGCCGCTTGTCATCGGGCTTTTGGATGACAACCCGGTCTCGGTGCTTGCGATGGCGGGCGGGACGGTGATGTACTACCTCTTAAACGGTATCGTCGCAAATGATTCGGCGATCGCGGATTCGATCCTCACCAAGTTTGAGGATGTGTTCAATCAGTTTGTCGGCAACCGCGAGATGCTCGCGATGCTTGCGATCCTTGTTCTGGCGGCACTCATCGTCTGGTTTATCCGCAGGCTTTCCGTCGATCATGCATGGACGATCGCGATCCTCACCGGATGCCTGCTGCAGTTTATTCTGCGCTTTATCTGCGACATGCAGCTCAAGCTGCCGGGCACCGTGTTCTCGATCTTTGTCCCGTCGGCGCTCAGCGCGGCGGTGGGGTTTGTCCTGCAGTTTTTCTTCTTCAACCTCGACTTTACGCGCACGGAGCGCGTGCAGTTTGAGGACGATGAATACTATTACTATGTGAAGGCGATCCCGAAGATCTATGTCGCGGGCACGGAAAAAAAGGTGCAGAAATTCAGCGGGGACGACGCGCCGATTACGCGCAAGGATCTGGCGCAGGAGATGGATATCGACGAGGATCTGTTAGATTTTTAATCGTTTGAAGCACGGCTTTGAACGTGGCAGGAGCGCACTGTAAATACAACAGGGAGAGGAAGTGAGCGCGTGGAAAGGATTACAAGCGGAATGATGGCATTCCGGGATAAATATATGTTTTGGCTGAATATTCCCTCTGTGACGATCATCGACGTTGTGGAGATTATTCTGATCGCCTTTTTGCTGTACAGTATCTTAGTCTGGATCAAAAATACGAGAGCGTGGGCGCTGTTCAAGGGCATTGTCGTCATCGTTGTATTTGTGCTGATCGCGGCGCTTTTCCAGATGAACACGATCCTGTGGCTGGCGGGCCGGCTCATCAACGTAGGCATCATCGCTCTGGCGGTGATCTTTCAGCCGGAGCTGCGCAAGGCGCTTGACCAGCTTGGCAGAAAACGGTTTCTGCTGGGCATTTTCAGCGGGGATCCAAGCCGCAGCGTGAAGCGTTTTTCGGAGCGCACGGTCAACGAGATGGTGAAGGCGACGTTTGAGATGGCGAAGGTGAAGACCGGCGCGCTCATCGTTGTGGAGAAGGATATTATGCTCGCGGAGTATGAGCGCACCGGGATCCCGCTGGATTCCCTTGTCTCGAGCCAGCTTCTGATCAACATTTTTGAAAAAAACACGCCGCTGCACGACGGCGCCATTATCGTGCGCGGGAACCGGATCGTGTCGGCGACATGCTATCTGCCGCTGTCCGACAATATGGAATTAGACAAGGAGCTCGGGACCAGACACCGTGCGGCTATCGGCATCAGTGAGGTGAGCGATTCGCTGACGATCATCGTCTCGGAGGAGACGGGAGCAGTCTCCATCGCCATGGGCGGCAGGATCTGGCGGCGGCTGGATGCCGACGAGCTGAGGACGCATCTGCTGGAGCTGGCGGACGCCGGCTATGAGAAGTCCAGATGGGGAAAATTAAAGAGGAGGAACAGCCATGGTGAGACGGGCGTGGAAGGTAATAACGAATAATATAGGCTTAAAGCTTCTGGCTGCGCTCTTTGCAATGATCCTGTGGCTTGTCGTCGTCAATATTGACGACCCGAAGATCACACAGCGGTTTGCCGCCTCGGTTGTGATCGAAAACGGGGAATATCTCACGGAGCAGGGGAAATATTTTGAGGTGCTCAACGATACAAATACGATTGTGTTTGCCGTGACGGCGAAGCGCTCCTATATTGAAAAGCTCAGCAGCACGGATTTCAAAGCGGTTGCAAACATGGAAAATGCGGCGATCGACAGCGAAAAGGGAACCGGAAAGGTGCCGATCGAGGTGACGGCGCTGCGCTACAGCAGCCAGGTGACAATCAGTAAGGCGACGCAGAATCTGGAGATTGCGCTGGACGATCTCGCACAGGAACAGTTCATCATTGACGTGGAGACGGTGGGGACGCTGCCGGAGGACTGCGCGCTCGGAGAGGTGGCGGTGACGCCGAATCTGCTGAAGGTTTCCGGGCCGGAATCGGTTGTGAGCCGTATTGACCACGTGGTGGCGGGTATTGACGTGACGAATATGACGACCGATGTGGTGGCGAGCGTCATACCGGTGCTCTATGACAGTGACGATCAGCCGATTGACAAGAGCGAGCTCTCGCTCAACCTCGCAACCGTGACCGTGACCGCAAAGATACTGGACATCAAGGATGTCTCCCTGATCTTCAACGTCTCGGGGACGCCTGCGGAAGGCTTTACTTACACGGGCATGGAGATTGAGCCGAAGACCATTGCGATCAAGGGAACCGCCGCGGCATTAAATAACGTGACGGCGATCAATATACCGGAGAGCGCCCTCGATATCAGCGGCGCGCGGGAGGATATCACACAGGTCATCGACGTGGGCGAATATCTTCCGAGCGGCGTGACGGTGGCGGACAGTACAAAGTCGAAGGTGACTGTAACCGTACACATTGCGCAGCTCGCGACGCGCACGATCAATCTCTTTCCGTCGATGATCGATGTGCTGGGCCTGCCCGAAGGGTATGATTTAAGCTTTGACAGCGCGGTTGTGCGCGTTACGGTGCGCGGTATGGCAGAGGAGATCGCTTCCTTAAGCGCTTCGGATATCAAGGCGAGTATCGACGCGAGCCAGCTTGCGCCGGGCACACATGAGGTGGAGGTGGCGCTGGATCTGGGCGAGGGCATGTTCCATGATCCGGTCCGTGTCACGGTCACCGTAACGGAGGAGGACGACGGAACGCAGGAGCCGGTCGTTCCTGACCCCGATCCGGCGGAGGAGCCGGACGAGGGCGAAGAAAATTATGATAATAATATGGAAGAAGAGGAATAACAATGGGAAGATTATTTGGAACAGACGGTGTCCGCGGTGTGGCGGGTGCGGAGCTTACAATAGAGCTGGCGATGAAGCTGGGGCAGGCAGGGGCGTATGTCCTCACAAAGGAGAAGGCCCATAAGCCCACGATACTGGTCGGGTGTGATACGAGAATTTCCGGCGGGATGCTGGCAAACGCCCTCGTGGCGGGTGTCTGCTCGGTGGGCGCGGATGCGATTCACGTCGGCGTGCTGCCGACCCCGGCAGTCGCATATCTGACAAAGAAGCACAAGGTGGACGCGGGCGTTGTGATCTCGGCGTCACACAATCCGATGGAATTTAACGGGATCAAATTTTTTAACGGAGAGGGCTATAAGCTCTCCGATTCACTCGAGGATGAGATCGAGGAGCTCATCGCATCCGATATGAAGGGCGTTCAGCTTCCGACCGGCTCCGGCATCGGAAAGGTGGAGTATCGCTTTGACTTGCAGGACGAATATATCAGGGCCTTAAAAAGAATCGTTCCGGTAGATCTTACCGGTATGCGCATCGTCATCGACTGCGCGGAGGGAGCTTCCTACCAGACGTCGGTGCAGACGCTGAGCCAGCTCGGGGCCGAGCTGATTCCGCTGCACATCCGTCCGGACGGAACGAACATCAATTCCAACTGCGGCTCCACGCATATGGGCGAGCTGCAGGCGCGTGTCGTGTATGAGAAGGCAAATGTCGGCCTGGCGTTCGACGGCGACGCGGACCGGCTGCTGGCGGTGGACGAAAACGGCGACATCGTGGACGGCGACAAGCTGCTGGCAATCTGCGGCAGCCATATGAAGCAAAAGGGCACTTTAAAGAAAGATACGATCGTCGTGACCGTCATGTCGAACCTCGGGTTTTTCCTCATGTGCGAAAACGAGGGGATTCACGCGGAAAAGACAAAGGTCGGCGACCGTTACGTGCTGGAAAATATGCGGGAGAACGGCTACAACATCGGCGGCGAGCAGAGCGGCCACATCATCTTTCTGGACGACGGGACGACCGGGGACGGCCTGCTCTCCGCGCTGCATCTGCTCGAGGTTATGGTGGAGACGAAAAAGACGCTCTCCGAGCTGGCTTCCATCATGGAGGTCTACCCGCAGGCGCTTGTGAACGCCACCGTCCCGAACCACAAAAAGGAACAGTTTATGGAGTATGAGGAGATCGCGGAGGCGGTACGGACACTGGAGGAGAAGTTTAACGGGCAGGGCAGGGTACTCATCCGCCCGTCCGGGACGGAGCCGCTTGTCCGCGTGATGATCGAGGGGAAGGATCAGGCGCAGATCGAGCGGGATGCGCATGAGCTTGCGGAGCTGATCACGAAGATCATGCTGTAGAAAACGCATCATGCGGCTGCCGGAAAGGGGAACGGCAGGCCGCCGTGCGGGGCGACGATAAGAGAAGCTTGGAGGGTTTTTATGGTTAGCAAAAAGGTAAGGATCAAGAATCCCACCGGCCTGCATCTGCGGCCGGCGGGCATTTTGTGCAACGAGGCGGTAAAATATAAGAGCAACGTGTACTTCCGATACGGCGAAAACGAGGCGAACGCAAAGAGCGTCTTAAGCGTGCTCGGCTCCTGCATCAAATCCGGCACGGAGCTGGAATTTGTGTGCGAGGGGGAGGACGAGCGGGAAGCGCTTGCCGCGGTGGTGGCGGCGGTCGAAAGCGGCCTGGGCGAGTGATGGGACAGGCCGGGCGGCAGACCGGGCCAGACAAGAGGCGGCAGGAAAAAGGGGAAGCGCGGATATGAAGAAAATACTGGTGACGGGCTGCAGCGGGCAGCTGGGCAGGGCAATTCAAAGGGAATATGAAAACGACGGCGCAAAGCTTTTGTGCACGGACGTCGCGGAGCTGGACATCACGGACAGCGCGCAGGTGATGGAGTATGTGCGCCTGCAGCGGCCGGACGTCATCCTGAACTGCGCCGCGTACACGGCGGTGGACGACTGCGAGCGGGCGTGGGATCTGGCTTACCGGATCAACGCCATCGGGCCGCGCAATCTGGCGATCGCGGCGCGGGAGACGGGCGCGAAGCTTGTGCACATTTCCACGGACTATGTGTTTGACGGCGAGGGGACAAGCCCTTACACGGAGTTTGACGCGGTAAATCCGGTCAGCGCTTACGGAAAGACGAAGCTTGCGGGCGAGCGGTTTGTGGCGCAGTTCGCGGAGCGGTTTTTTATCATCCGCACCGCCTGGCTCTACGGCGAGGGGAAAAATTTTGTTCGAACGATGCTTCGGCTGGCCGAAACGCACGATGCGGTCAGCGTCGTAAAGGACCAGCTCGGCACGCCCACGAGCGCCGCGGAGGTGGCAAGGCTCATGCACAGGCTGGAGCCGACGGAAAACTATGGCCTGTTTCACGGCACGTGTGAGGGAAGCTGCTCTTGGGCGGATTTTGCGTCGGAGATCTTCCGGCTGACGGGGACGTCCACAAAGGTAAATTATGTCACGACGGAGGAGTACGGCTCGCCCACGAAGCGCCCGGCGTATTCGGTGCTGGACAATTACATGCTGCGCCTGACGGACGATTACAGGATGGCAGACTGGGAGGCGGCTCTGCGGGAATATCTGACGTAAAAAGGAGAGACGAATGAAAACATATTTAGTGACGGGCGGCGCGGGCTTTATCGGATCAAACTACATTCATTATATGCTGGACCGCTACGGCGATTCC
>CAMTZV010000037.1 GCA_947086625.1 uncultured bacterium
GTCAAACTCCACAAGCTTTGCGATCGTGTTCGGCTTGCTCGTGATGCCCACGTAGATATCGCCGTCCCGCAGAAGCTTCTTATAGCTTAAAATCCACATGCGCTCAATTTCCATGAACGAAGTCGGGTTGATGATCTCCACTAAGATATTTCCGCTCGCGCGGGCAGTATCCTTTGGCGCGCGCACGATCAGGCGGTTGAGATACGGCGCGTCGGCCGTCTTTACCGCGACCTCTCCCGTGCGGCCCACGCTCTCATACACATTGGCCGTCCCTTCCATATAATATTCCTTCTCCGCGTAGCCGTACGCCTCCAGATCCAGATAGCGGGCCGCGGACGAAAACGGATAGCTCTCAGGCGTCACCAGTATTTCCCGTATTGCTGTAATCAAATGCGATCCCTCCTCCTATATTTTAAACGTATTGAAAACGATTGAAAACATCTGCCTGTGTAAAAGGAAAGGTCCGAAATGCCCGGACCCTTCCTTTCAGATTTTCAAAAGCCCGGCCGGTTTAAGCCTTCGCTTTTTTGCCTTTGAAGTTTTTCAGGCCCGCGCCGTCGCCGAAGCCGATGATAATTCCGACAACCATGGACGTCAAAAACGCAACCCCACACGCGATGCACGCCTTGACGAAGTTCTCACCCGGGCCGCCCGCATACTGCAAAACGGTCAGGAAGTTGGAGGCGCCCATCGTGTAAACCGCGACGCCCATAATACCGCCGATCAGTCCGCCGACAAAGCCGCCGATGATCTGGCAAGCCATCGCCTGCTTGTTGCGCAGCAAAATACCAAAGAGCGTCGGCTCGGAGATACCGCCTACGATGAGTGTGACGACGTTCGCGCCCGCCATCTGCTTCTCCTCGCCCTTCGTGCGCAGGAAGTAAGCGACGGTCATGCCCATGAGCGCGTAGTTCGCGATGTTGGAGCCCGCTAAAACAATCGGGTCGTAGCCGAGCGTCGTGAGATTTAAGATTGCGATCTGGACAACTGCAACATGCATCCCCGTAGCGACCATGAACATCCAGAATGCACCGATCAGCGCGATGGCCAGAGGCCCTGCGATGTTGTAAAGGCCGCTGAAGAAGCCGGATAAGAGCATACCGATCCAGTTTCCGATCGGCGCGAGCGCACAGAACATGAGCGGAACCATAATTACAACCGTGCAGAACGGGACGCCGATGATCTTGACCGATCTGGGCACATGCTTGTCAAAGAACCGGAACACGTAGCTCAACGCCCAGATCATCAGAAGCGACGGAAGCACCGACTGCGAGTAATTGTTGAGCTGCATCGGGATAAAGCCGTAAATGTCAAACGGCTCCCCCGCCGTCACGATATTAACGATGTTCGGATCGATGAGCAGGCAGTTTAGCAGAAGCGCGAGCGGGACGCTCGTGTTCAGCTTCTTTGCCGCGCCCCATGCGACGAACACGGGCATAAAGTAAAATCCCGCGTTTCCGACAATGTAGAGCGTCTGCATGAGCGCCGACTCATTCGGCATCAGGTTCAGAAGGTCGGGCCCAAGGATCGCGTAAAACATCTTGAAGAATCCGGCGCCCATCATGATCGGAAGGGTCGGAGCGATCGAGCCGGATATGTAGTCTAACAGCTTTGACGGAACCTTTTTGATGTCAAACGGCTCCTTGTCGAGGTTCTCGTCGATCGCCGCTGCTGCGCCGATGCCTGCCAGAGCGCAAAACTCCGGATAAACCTCGGATACGTGCTGTCCGATGATGATCTGGAACTGGCCGCCCGAGAACTGCGCCCCGAGAACGCCCTTAATTCCCTTTACCTCGTTCACATCCACCTTCGACTCGTCCTTTAAGTTGATCCGAAGTCTTGTCATACAGTGGACTGCGCCGGAAATGTTGTCCTTTCCGCCGACTTTTTCAAGAATCTGGTTACAAAAATCAGTATACTTTGCCATAGCTTTTCCTCCTCAATTTTATTGTAGCGCCCGTTCGCCTTCGCTCTCGGGCATGTCGTCGGAAGGCATGCAAAAAATACTTCGCATTTTGCCTTCCTCCTATACCATCGGAACGGGTGCGCGCCATCCCGTCCCGCATCGGCCATAGCTTTTTTACGGGCTATAACCCGTCTCTTTCGCAGAGCCGGTTGATGTGGAGCATCAGGTACAACAGCTCCTCCTTGCCCGGCTGCGTGTGTAAAACGTCCGTGATATATTCCCTGATCTTTTCGATCAGTCCCGTAAGCTGCGGAAGCTCGCCGCATACCTCATCGTACATCCTTTCGATCTCGGACTGCGACTCGCTGATTTTGCTCGAACGCTTCAGCAAAAATTTGAGATGCGTCACGAAACGGGAATAGCTGAAATCGTTCCGGTCGACGATGATATTTCGGTCGCTCTCAATGATATCCGTGATATCCTCCACAAAGCGCTCCATATCGTCTTTTTCTGCCTTCTGGCCGGTCTGGTGTACCGCGTTGATGAAATGCATCGCGATATTTCCCGCCTCGCTCTGCGGGAGCCGGACCGAAAGCCGTTTTTCAATATGCCTGACGGCCCACCTTCCAAGGCGCATCTCCTTTTCGTACAGGTGGCGGATCTCGTTGAGCATCGGATTGTTCAAAACGATCCCCTTTTTCGCGTTTTCAATCGCGAAATGGATGTGGTCGCACAGCGAAAACCAGAACACCCGGCTGAACGTAACGTTCAGATACCCGCTCCCCTTCTGCACGATCTCGTAGCTGACGTCCAGGACGTCCTCCGGCAGATCGTCCAGCAGGGCGATGTAGTGCTGATCCAGATTGTAGTAGGTCCGGTCGATGCGCGAGAGCGGTATCTCATAGGGTGCTTTCTGAAAGCCGATGCCCTTCCCGAATGCGATCAGCTCGTGATTGTTGTCGTCCACGCAGACCGCCACGTTATTGTTGATATTCCGAATGACTTTCATGTTTTCCCTCTGATCGCCTGTAAGTGATCGTAAATTCACTCATTTTCACTCGTTTAGTGTAAATTCCCGGAAGGAGAGCGCTCCCTTTCCGTGATAGATAAAATACAGCGCCGCTTTCCCGTCCGCTGCGTCTGCCGCAGCCGAAAACGCTGTCCAATCGCCGCACGGCTCAATCGAAATCACGGCGATATCCGCGCCGTCCGGCTCGGTCCGCACCGAGAGCGTACCGGCTTCCTCTGCCTTTACCGTGACGCCGATTTTCGTCAGCGCACACAGATCAAAGTATTTAAACCCGGCGATGGAGCCGTCCCGCAGATTCGTGATAAACGCCTCCCGGTTTTCATCCTGCGTGATGGCCGGATGCGCCGCCCGTCCGCCCGCATCGTGAGCCGCTCCGCCACGCCCTGCCTCTGGTACTGGGAGTCGTGCGTGTGGCGGTGCCCGAATATGTAGTAGCTGCCGTTTATCCGGGCGATGGAGCCGTGGTTGTTCGCGTAATAGTACAGCGGCTTTTCGCTGAGTCCGAGATTCCCGTTGGAGTGGAGCACGCCGCCGTAGGCAAAGCCGCGGTCGGGGTAATCCGACATGGCGTAGCAAAGTTCATGGCCCTGCACGCTCGAATAGACGGCGTAATACTTCCCGTTAAATTTTCGCATCGAGGAGGCCTCGAAAAATTCGTGCCCCTCAAAGCCTGTGCCCGCGGAGTTCGAGACGCCCGGAAGCAGCGGCGTCGGCTCGCCCTTTATCGTCAGCATATCCGGCTCAAGCCTTACGACCCGGTTTCCCTCGGTGGAAATGTTCAGGCTGTCTGCCTTATCGCCCATCTTCCTGCGGATGCGCTCCGCCACCTCCGGCGTTGTGGAAAAGCCGGAGTACAGGTAGATTTCGCCGTCGTCGTCGACGAAGATGGCGGGGTCGAACTGCTGTGCGTCGCCCTCCTTTAAGCCGAGGATCTGGCCGTCCGCATGGCGCACGTTGCCGTAAAATGTGAACGGCCCCGCGGGGGAATCGCTCACCGCCACCGAGATGGCAATCGAGCTGTCCAGCCCGTAGAACAGATAATATTTTCCGTCGTAGCTTGCCACATCCGGCGCAAACATCAGGCGCTTTCCGGTGTCGTTTAACGCGTCGCCCTCCCCGGTGTAGATCACGCCGTGGCACGTCCAGTCGGCAAGATCGTCCACCGGGGCCGACCAGCACACATAAGGCTCCATGCAGTATGTCGTGCCGCCAAAACGGTCGTGGGAGCCGTACACGTACACCCGGCCGTCAAAGACGTGCGGTTCGCCGTCGGGCACGTATTCCCAGCTCGGTAAATAGGGATTAAACGCCTGCTTCATTGCTATACCAGCCTTTCTCCGGCCGTCACGCTTCTTTCTCCAAGGTCAAACTCCTTCTCGTAGCCCGACGGAAATACGACCATCGTCACGAGGTTGTAGCCCTTCTGCGCGATGGCGTCCCGGTCAAAGCGCACGATTGGATCGCCCGCCTTCACCTTATCGCCCTGCTTGATGAGCGGCGTGAAGCCCTCGCCGTTTAGCTCCACCGTATCAAGTCCGATGTGGACGATGCATTCGATGCCGTCCTTTGTCTGGATGCCGACCGCGTGGCCCGTCGGGAACACGCTCGTCGCCGTTCCGCTTAAAGGCGCAACGACCGTTGTGCCCTCCGGCGTGACGGCAAATCCGTCTCCCATGATCTTCTGGGAGAACACCTCGTCCGGTACGTCTGCCAGAGGGATCAGCGTGCCGTCCACAGGCGCCACGATCTTAAATTCCTCTTTCTTGAAAAAATTCAGCATACTTTTTTCCTCCTCCTGGATGATAGCTTTTGGGCCGCTCCGCTGCCGCGAAGCGAATTTTTGTAACAAAAAAACTTCTTCTCAGGCACACCAAAAAAACATAAAAGAATTTTTGGGAAAGCCTTCGAAGAAGTCTCGAAGTTACAAACCAACGTCTTTCTTTTTATTAAACATTAAAAATACCCTAAACGGCGCGCGTTGTCGATGCCTTTTTTGTGAATTTTAACAGTTCGGGTAACAGCTCAGCCATCGTCTCGGGAATGTGCGAACCATGCTTGCATGAGTAAGCATATGACGCAGACGATGAGCAGAGCGCCTCTGCGAATGGCGCGGGCAACTGTTACAATGATCTTTACGAAGCCCGCTCAACCGTGAGAGAGAGGGGCCCGGCAACGCCGAACGGCTCGATGGGCAGGTAGTGGCTTAAGGCGTCACGCACCTTTGTCCCGAGCGTGTTCGTCACCTCGATCGCCAGTTCGTTTTCGCCCTCCCTGATGTACGGCGTCAGATCGAACGCATAGGGCCTGCACAGCCGCACGCCCGCCGACGTCCCGTTCACGAACACCTCCGCCGTCTCGTACGCCGTGCCGAGATCAAGCGCCGCGCGCTTTAAGGCGGGAAGCGACAGCTTTGCCGCAAAGCGCACCGTGCCGGCCTTCGTTTCGTACCCCTTTACGTCCTGCACGAAGCCAGGGTAGGCCAGCGGCAGCTCCTCCGCAAAATCCGGGTAGGAGACGCTGTCCGCAAAGTGTGCCGTCCACGCCTCGGGCAGCGGGAACGCTTCTTTACACACGGGCGCTTCCTGCGGCACGTCAAGTGCCTCCTCCGTCACGACGTAGATGCGCGACTCGAAGGGCGCAAGCTGTGCCGTCTCGTTCTTCACGGAAAACAGCGCATCCGCAAACGCGTCATAGCGGTAAAGATTCCCCTTTTCGCCAAAGCGCAGATCGACCGGGAGCGTCTCTGCCACGCTCTCGTTAAAGAGCATGTAGATGTGCCTGCCGTCCCGCGCATATTCCCCCACGGCCAGATCGGGATACGCCTTATCCGACGTAAACGCCCGGTAATCGGCGAGATGCACGCCGAGCGCCTCCAGCGGCACGCACGCCGCCGCCTGCCGCAGCTTCGTGCGAAGCGTCTCCAAAAGCGCCATGTCGCAGGAGCCCACCACTGCCGCGGGCAGCTCCTCCAAAAAGATGACGCGGACATTTTTCTCCAGCAGATCGCCAAGCACCGGCAGCAGATCCCCCGGCAGGCATTTCCCGGCGGGGAAGACAAGTACCTCGAACGCGTGTCCGTTGATCCGGTAGCAGTTCTCCTCCACGACGGCGGCCTTCAGATGATCCCGCGAGATGATATCGAACGCGATCTGATGCTCCGTCAGCGCGCGGCACGGCTTTTCCACGGGCATATACGCCCCGGCCCACTCCGTCTCCGCCGGGTAGAACAATCCGACCTTCGACGGGTACGTTCCGTCCCGAAAGATCGACATGACGCGGTTCATGTAATCGCTCAACACATGGAAATAGCGGAACTGCGGGTTGTTGCCGTGGGCATAAAAGTGCGGCGGGCAGTCCCAGTCCGGGAACTTGTTCGGGTTAAAGGCGTGGGGAACGATATAGTTGACGCCGCGCGCCATCAGGCTGTCCGCGATCCACTTCATATCCTTTAACCCCTCGTTCCAGCCGTAGGCCCCGAACGCCTCGCACATGGCCCGGCCGCCCTTTTCGGGGTCGAGGTGCGCCGCCGAAGCCGCTAATTTTGCAAGTGCATAATGATAAAATTCTCCGTTGCTGCCGCCTGTGCTGAACGCGTCGTGATGGTAGTTCATTCCGGGGACGATCTGCGTGCCGATCACGTCGACGCCCGCCAGATGCATTCCCTTCTGGCCGCGGAAATAGTGGCCCGTCTCGTAGCCGAGCCGCGCGTGCGCGCCGTTGTCCTCGATCGTATGCCCCAGATACCACACGCCGTGCGCGCTGCACCATGCGCCCAACACCTCCGTGAAGTTTTCCTGATACAGCCGCGTGAGCAGATCCATGTACAGAAAGCGGATCTCAGACTCCGTTCCATCCGCTTTCGTCCACAGAAGCGGCAGATATTTGGGTTCAAAGCCAAGCTCCGATACAAGCCCGTCGCGCCACGGCAGCGGCATATCCGTCCCGATTGCGCACTCCGTTCCCTTCGCGTTTCCAAAGCGCGGCTCATCTGAGAAAAACCCGAGGATCGTCCCGCCGAATTCCTCCTTATAATGCGCATAGTGCGGCTCGTACACCTCGTCGATCAACACCTGCGTCGCCTCGCGCACAAGCGGGTTGAGATAATCCTCCGTCGCCTGCTCCGCGCCTTTTTTTGTTGCGAAGACGACGAAGATGCTGTGCGCGCCCGCCGGGATGTCCACGGTGAGCAGGCGATCCTCCATGCGCATACAGTCCGTGATGTCCGTGAGCGTTTCCGCGTCGATCGGGTCGCCCGCTCCAAACTGCGTGCGCGCCGCCATGAATACGCCGAGCACCTCGATGTCCTCCTCCGGCTTTTCCCAGATCCGGCCCTTCAGCAGGCGCAGGTCGATGCGCGCCTTTGGAAGCGGCCCCTGCACGTCGTAGCGGCGGCAGTTGATATATTTTTTCAGGTACTGGGGATATTCCGCCTTTATTTTTCCGTTCGCAAACCCCGTCGGAAAATGAGAGTCGTCCAGAATCCACAGCTTCATCCCGCGCTTTTTTGCCTCGGATAAAATGCAGTCCACGTCCGCCCACCATTTTTCACCGACAAAATCCGGGTGGGGCCGCGCCTCGATGCACAGCGCCCGCATACCCGATTCATAAATTTTATCAACGTATTCCCTGAGCAACGCAGGACTCTCCCCGTGCTGCCAGAAAAACGGGTACAGGTAATTTTGCACGTCTTTTCCAAATAATGTCTGATAGCCTTTCATCTTAACCTCCTCATATAGATTTTTTACAAATTTTTCAGGAAACAAAAAACTCCCCCGAAACCGCGCCGAAAATCCTTAAAAGAATTTCGGGAAAGCCTTCGGAGAAGTTACAAGCCGATGTGTCCTTTTATGAGATAAACATACTCGAGATGGCGGGAAATGTCAACCGTTTTTTGGATGACAGAAAAGTGCAGATCAGCGGGCGGATTGCGCCCTGCCTGTCAGATTACATGGGGAAGGTGTTTGTCACTTAATTTTCTTCGGTTTTTTCTGGAATCGCGCTCAAAATTGTGTCTGTACGCGGTTTTAGAAGCGAAAATTCTTTCTATAGTCAGATAATTATACAAATCGATATAAAATTTAAAAACAATCAGACAATTCTGCCTAAATGCGGGATAGACGCGCCTGCCGTTTTGGGGTATATTTATTACAGTTTAAGCCGCGGGCCTTGCCGTTGTGGAGGCAGGCGGCGAAAGGAAGACCGGAAGGGGGATTTTCATATGAGAGAGCATGTCGCAGACGAGACAAAGGCGCGGGCGAGAGGAATGTACGACCCGGCGTTCGAGCATGACAGCTGCGGAATCGGCGCGGTGGTGGACGTCAAGGGGCGAAAGAGCCACGCGACCGTGGAGCAGGCGCTGAAGATTGTGGAAAACTTAAAGCACCGTGCGGGCAAGGATGCGGAAGGAAAGACCGGGGACGGTGTAGGCATTATGCTTCAGATCTCCCACAAGTTTTTTAAGAAGGTAACT
>CAMTZV010000038.1 GCA_947086625.1 uncultured bacterium
AGCCGCCGCCCGCGCAGCCCGCGATGATCCCCTGATCGACGTAGAGTCTGCCGCCGTGTACCTTTTCCCTGAGGTTCAGGCTGACCGCATCGCCGAAGCTGACCTTCGCACGCTTCTCACAGTCGTCCAAAATGTCCGTGAGGTTCTCCTTCAGCTCACGGATCGTATAGGCGTTGCTCGGGTGGAACGGCATCGCGATCATCGGCTCGATCTCGTCTAAGTCGATCTCGATACAGCCGTCATAATAGCTGACTGCCTCGGGGTGAAGCTCTTTAAAGTCGCCGCTCCTGCCGTGAATGTCATACCACTCCTTCACCTTTTCGTCCGTACTCCAAATAGAAGAAAGGCAGGTCGTCTCTGTCGTCATGACATCGATGCCGATGCGCGTGTCCACGCTTAAGCTTGCCACGCCGGGGCCGACAAACTCCATCACCTTATTTTTTACATAACCCCTGTCAAACACCTCGCCGATGATGGCAATCGCCACATCCTGCGGGCCGACACCGGGCTTTAAGCTTCCCTTCAGATAAACCGCGACAACCTCCGGCATACGGATATCGTACGTCTGGGAGAGAAGCTGCTTAACGAGCTCCGGCCCGCCCTCGCCCATCGCCATTGTCCCAAGCGCCCCGTAGCGGGTGTGGGAATCGGAGCCGAGAATCATCTTTCCGCCCCCGGCGAGCATCTCGCGCGCATACTGATGAATGACCGCCTGGTGCGGCGGCACGTAAACACCGCCATACTTTTTCGCACAGCTCAGACCAAACATGTGATCATCCTCGTTGATCGTCCCGCCGACCGCACACAGTGAGTTGTGGCAGTTCGTCAGCACATACGGGATCGGAAAGCGCTCAAGTCCCGACGCGCGGGCCGTCTGGATGATCCCCACAAACGTAATATCGTGGCTTGTCAGCTTATCGAACTTGATTTGAAGCCTGTCCATGTCGTCGGATGTGTTGTGCTCCTCCAAAATTCGATACGCCATCGTTCCCTTTTTTGCGTCCTCTTTTGCAGGGGCGGCTCCCGCCCTGCTCTGTAAAAGCGCCGCCGCTTCTCCCGTATCCGCGACAATGTCACGCTCGTTTACCAAAAAGACGCCGCTGTCATATAATTTCATGTTCTATTCCTCCATATCATTTCTAAACAGTTCTATTGTAAATGCAAACAAGCAAAAGGGCAACCGCTTTTTTGCGTTGCCCTCCGAAACTTTTAACCTTCTTTTTCCTGATGCCTGAAAAAATGTAACAGCGAACGCCTGGCCTGCTCCTGCGGCTTTGCGTCGTCCAGCCCCTCCACATCCCACGCTGCGTTCGAGAGATCAATTTCGGCCTCCTGCTTTTCCTGCATCCCCGCTTCCTCTGCGGCGGGAGCTTCAGAAACCTTTTCGGGCTGCTTCACCTCCGACGGCGTCTGTTCGTTCGACTGTTCTGCCGGCCGCTCCTTCGCCTCCTGCTCCTCGTCGGGAGGTGCCTCTTCCTTCAGTTCAATATTCCCGGTTGATGCGGATCTCGGTCTTCACATCCTCAAACTGGCTCTTCTCCTTCGGCTGCCCGAATTTCCGGTCGTGCTTGCGCTTTTCGCGCTCGATCTCCCGGTTCCGCTCCTCGATCAGAGAGAGGTATTTTTCCGTGTCAACCAGATCCTGCAGCTGCGCCTTCAGTTCCAGCTGGTTTTCGCGGACAATCTGCTTTTTTTCCTCCAGATCCAGAATCATGGCGTTTTGTGCCTCCCGGATCTGCTCGCTCGTCTCCTCCATGATCGTCTGGATATGGTTCAGCGCCTCGTCCGTATACATCACGGACGCGGCATAGATATCCTCCGCCTTACGGCTGGCGTCCCAGATGATCTTATCCCCCTGTTTTTTATGCTCGCGCTCTGCCCGATCCCTGCTCTGCTTTGTCAGCTCGTATTCCTCCATAATCTCATAAATGCTCGAATTTAAGCGATCGATCAGCCCGAACATCTCCTGCTTGTTGACGATGATCCGATCCTTGCTGTGAACCTCGCTGCGGGAAATAAGTACATGAATGTCACGAAGCACCTTCTCTAACTTATCCTGTGAACTCATCCGCTTTCGTCTTCCTCTCTTTTTTAGAAAGCAATGTTTATGACCTCTTCTTATACATAACGGATTTCCTTGCTGCGCATCTCCACCAGGCCCAGCGGTACCGGCCGCTCGCCCGATTCATCGATCAGATCGATCGTGCGCTCCACATCCTCCTCCGGCACGATAAAGAGCATTCCGACCCCCATATTGCATGTCGTCCGAAGCTGCTCAAGCGGTATGTTTCCGTCCTGATGCAGCATCAGATAAAGCGGCGGAATGTTCTGCTTCGGCTGCTTGATGACGGCTCCGCAGTTTTCGGGCAGAAGCCTGCGAAGCGCCGCGTCCAGTCCGCCGTGTGCTACCTGTACGCAGCGGTCGATCGGTATTCCCTTTTCATGGATCGTCTCCAATACACGCTGATAACAGCGCGTCGGCTGGATGAGCAGCTCCCCCAGCGTGCCTTGGAGATTCTCATAGTATACCTCCATGCTGGTCTTTGTCAGAAAGAGCTTCTTCTTTGCCGTCACGTAGCCGTTATTATGTAATCCGTCGGACGCAAGCCCCATGATCACGTCGGACTGCTTCACCGGACGCCTGCTCTGTGAGATCCCCCGGTCAACAATGCCCACCGCAAAGCCGACCATGTCATACTGATCGTAATGAAAAATGTCCGGCAGCTCCATGATCTCGCTGCCCGCATAGGAGACGCCAAGCGCCTCACATGCCTGCGTCGCCCCCTGCTCCATGTCCTCAATCTTATCCTTTTTCGGTCTTGCGCAGGAAATCGTGTCGTAGAAAAAAAGCGGCTTTGCGCCCGCCGCAACGAGATCGTTGACGCAGACGGCGACACAATCCTTTCCAATCGTATCATAGCGCTCCAGCTCTGCCGCGATGGAGAGCTTTCCGCTGACGCTGTGTGTCTTGGAGATCAGCACCGGATCGATCATATTCCGGTACAGGCCGATCGATATCTCATTTGTAAGCGTGTGTAATCCAAGTCTTTCTCTCACAAATAAACCCCTGTTTTTCATAATTTTTGCGGGGAACCCCCGCTTTTTGTTTACCGCGCCGCCTTAACTCATGATACGCGATACGCTACATTAAATATTCTAACATTTCTCCCGTTTTTTTCCTACCACTTTTTTCAGATGGCGTCGAAAAAAATTCGACAGGATTTTGTGTGTGATGATTGGGATCCAATTATTAAGTCACGCAATATCTGAACTTCCCCCACTGTCCAATGCGTCAAAGCTGCGCGAATGGCGGCCTGCCACGTATTGAACACGGGGGAAGTGTCCGGCACGTCATACCGCCATTTGTCAAAAATCCCCCGAAAACCCATCCAAGGAAATGAAAAAATTACTGATAGTACGGTAGTCAAGGTGACCTTCAAGAACAGCAAGACGAAGAAGAGCACCACGAAGAAGTACCGCTGCGTCGTAAAACCGGAAGTAAAGAAAGAGCTGACCATGACCGCCGAGGCAAAAGGCGTTAAGAAGATCGCTGTAACGTTCAACCAGACTGTTGATACGACAACGACCAAAATCGTTGTGAAGAAGGGCGCTGCTACGCCTACGATCTCTTCCACAACCTTTGCGACGGATGCGCAGAGCGCGGAGCTGCTCATGGCTACCAAGCTGACAGACGGCACCTATACCGTAGAGGCTACCGTCGGCGAGAAGGCTCTGACCGCGGATATCACCGTTCAGGACGAAAAGCTGACCGCTTTCGAGCTGGTAAGCCCGAACCTCGTGGCGACGGCAGACACCGTTACCGAAGCGACCATCTCTTACAAGGCGGTAAACCAGTCTGGCGAGATGATGGCCGCAAACACACCCAAGGTTACCTGCACGTTCGGAAAGACCCCGGATGCAAACGTAACGCCGGCCGGCGTTGACAAGACCGGCCTGATCACCGTTACGGACATCATTGAAGTTCAGGCAATCCCCGGGACAACCGGAACGATTGTGCTTGTCGATAGCTCTACCGGTGTGAACTTAAATACAACCGTTACCTACCAGTCGAAGGCAGTCGCTGCGGAGGCTACTGTTTACGGCGTATACAGCAAAAAGACCGAGAAGCTCATCGAGGGCAACCTGACGACCGGCGCAAAGGCTTCCGACTATGCGATCCTGATGCGCGTGAAAGACCAGTACGGCAGCGACATGACCCCCGACGGCATTTCTAAGAGCAAGGCGGACGTCAGCTTTAACGCTGCTCCCATCATCACAGATTTAAAGCTCGGAGAGGGAAGCACTGAAAAGACGAAGATCGACGGGAAGGAAACCGAGCTGACCTATGAGGGCGCAAGCGCATTCCTGATCGATTTAGGAACTAAGACTACAGGCGGAAAGCTTGAAAAAGCTGGCAGCCTGACCATGACGATTGTCAGCGCGGGCAAGGGCGTGATCGCAAATCCGACCATCACCGTTGACGAGGCAAAGATCATCAAGAGCCTGTCCATCACACCTGCTTCCACCGTATATGCAGGCGAGGACAACGCGATGATCGTTGAGGCATATGACGCTGCGGGCAACGCAATTACAAAATATGACGACCTGATGGCTGCAAACTTTAAGGCTGAGGCAATCAACGCAGGCGATAAGGTCAAGATCAAGAAGAATGCCGACGGCTCCGCTACGCTCTACTTCAACCCGAAGGATAATTTCTCTTCTCCGGACAATGAAAAGGAGTCCAGCACAGCGACATTTACGTGCACGGCAAACAGCGCAACCTCCGGCGGGGACTACATCGTAAAGCCGGTGCTTGTAACCTACTACGAGCATCGCATCGCAAAGACTGTCGCCGATAAGACGGCCAAAACCGAGACAGCATGCGCATCCGGAAGCTCTCTGACTCTGGATCTGACGACGCTCACCTACGAGGATCAGTATTCAAATCCTGTGAAGTATGGCGACAAGGTCGTAAAGGTAGCAACAGACAGCATCAGCATCTACCTCGAGGATAAGGATGCCGTTTTCGTATCAAAGGCAACAAGCACTGTAATCGTGAGCACGGGAACGGGTCTGGTATCAGGCTTCAACGATGAGCTTGATGTAGATGCCAAGGGAGAGAAAATTAAATTTAAGAAAGCCCTGAAGAAAGGTAACGCAACGTTATATTTCAGATATGGCAACGAAAACGCGACTGATAAGAAATATGACATGAAGCTGACGATCAGTGCGACCGAGGTCGGCGATCTGGTTGCTTCCGACCTGAAGCTTGTCGTGAACGACGGAAAGGCTATCTTTGCTTCCGGAAAGTCAGTCGCTCTGGAAAAAGAGGATTCTACCGCAAGAGCTGCCAGCGACCTTCACAACTATAAGGTAACGGCAAACGCGGCTACCGCACTGGTATATGTCACAGGCGTTATAAACGGAAAGACCGTTGTGATTCCCACCAGCCAGTATCACCTTGTCACCACGGAGATCAAGAAGATCGGCGATAAAAATGAAAACGGCACAGACAAAAATGCCAAGACCGTAACGCAGACCGTGACCGTAGTTGTGGATTCCGCATCCGGCCCTCAGGAGCTGAAAGCAGATGTATCCGTTTCCAACATCGAGTCCAAAATCGTAACCGTGGCGGCCAACAGCAAGAAGGGCGCGGTCGGTTCTTCAAAGACGGCAAACGTTTTAAGCGGCGACGACGATCTTCTCACGGTAATCGAGGCTAAGGATCAGTACGGCAACAAGATCGATACAAACGATCTGAAGGGCAAGCTGGCATACTTCGTCGAGCTTACCGGTGACGACCTCAAGGATTTTGAGGGTAAGACTGAGTCCGGCAATAAGACGCAGTATTATAAGTTAGATGTCACAAAGATCAGCGGCTTTAATACGGCAAAGCAAAGATCCGCTACAGTAACCTACTATCTGTTGGACGGCACGAAGCTTTGTGAGCAGGAGATCACCTTTACTTTAGACGGCGGCAGATCTTAATATTTTGTAACTGACAGTTGCTTTGGAAATCCGCAAGGCTAAGCCTTGCGGATTTTTCAACTATGGCGATAGTCATCGATTGGAGACCACTGAATATGAAAACAAAGAAAGATCCCTTCTCGCTGGCAGTATTGTTCCCGCTTCTTTTTTTCTGTACAATCTATCCGTTAATCACGCGGGTTTTTCTGTACGATTCCGGCCTCGAGGCATTCGACTGGTTTGACAAGACAACGCAGGCTTCCGATGTCTTTCTCTACTGGAAGCTGGTCGCGATGGAGGCCGTCGGCGCGGCCATGTGCCTGATCCTGGCTTACGATCTGATCCAAAAGAAGCATAAAATCAAGGGAAACCGGCTGATTTATCTGCTGCTTGGCTATGCGCTTCTGACGCTTTTATCCACGATATTTTCAGAGTACAACGCCTATGGCTGGAGCGGCGCATACGAACAATTTGAGCCGGTATGGTGCACCCTGATCTACGTACTGATTGTCATCTACATCTGCTTTCTGACAAACAGTCCGGCACAGATACGCCTGCTTATCATCGCTCTTGCAATCGGGACGTTTGTGGTCGGGATCATCGGCGCGTTACAGTTTTTTGGCATTGACCTTGTGACCAGCTCGGTTGTGCAGGCGCTGGTCATGCCCGCAGAATATAGCGGTATGCAGTTGGAGCGCGAAGCATTCCGCGGACTGACTTATATCACGCTCTATAATCCAAACTACGTCGGCACATACGTCAGCCTTCTGCTGCCGCTTTTCTTTTCGCTGTCCGTCTGCGAAAAAAACAAAAAGCTTCGCGCGCTATTCGTCGTGGACTGCGCATTGCTCTATCTCCTGGGTTTTGGCTGCAAGAGCGAGAGCGGCAGATGGGGCGTGACGCTCGTCCTGCTTCTGATGCTCGCCGCATGGTTTTGGCGTATGCCCGGCGGCCGGCGGGGGCGATCTGCCCTGATACTGGTAAACGCTGCCGCCATAATTGGTATCAATCTATACTATGCGGCAGGTATGCCCTCTCCTTTTAAGGACGCGGAAAAAATGGCCAGACTAACGGGCGATAAGACAGTTATGTCCGACCGGGCGCTGGCCGAACAGCAGAGCGTCAGCGAAAATCTGAAAAGCATAGAAACTCTGGACGACAAAATCCGCGTGACATACGGCGAAAGCAGCTTCGATCTATCCTACAGCAATGACGGCAATGAATTTTTTTACAATGTGACGGAGGAAGACGGCACATTCATCCCTGTAACGCAAATAGCAGAGGATCAATACCTTTTTCAGATCGCCGATCCAAAATTTGACGGGGTAGCGTTCCGTCCGGTTTATTATGAGGACGAAGCCGGTTTGGGGCTTCAGCTTATCATTGACGGAAAGGAATGGGGATTTATCAATCAGCTGAACGGCGAACCCGGCTATTACTACTACAACGAATTCGGGAAATTTGACAAGATCACGACGGCAGAGTGCTGGCTCTTTGAAAACCGTGGCGGCTTTGGAAACGGGCGCGGCTTCATCTGGGGCGAGACATTTCCTCTGCTGAAGCAGACCTTCCTTTTCGGAAGCGGGGCGGACTCCTTTACGCTGATCTTCCCGCAGGACAACTACGTGCAGAAATACCTGAACGGATACGAGACGTTAATCATTTCAAGGCCCCACAACATGTACCTGCAGCTCGCAGTCCAAAACGGCGTGCTGGCGCTCCTGCTGTTTTTAGCGGCAGCGGCGATCTACGTATTCAAAACCGGAAAGTCACTTCTGAACAAATCTGAGTGGGACGGCGAGAACGGGCCTGAACGGATGGGCCTGAAAATCGGCGTCTGCGGCGGAATACTGGGGTATCTGTTTACCGGGCTCGTAAACGATGCTGTCATCTGTATTACACCGATTTTCTGGTGCCTGTTTGGAATCGGGATTGTGCTTATGGAAACAAACATTCTGGAAACGAAGAGAGCCCGAAAGAAAAAATAGCGTTTTTCATAACATTTTTTCGCCCCGACGTACTGCACATGTGCAGTACGTCGGGGCCTTTTATTTCCTGCCTTTTTCAATTCTCAAACCGCAATTTCGCCAATCCGTTTACATCTTTTCGCAAAATTTTTAACTTTACATTTCCCGCTTTTTCAGATTATACTACACACCATAATTAAAAATTAAATATTTGCATTGTTCACGTATTGAACACACTTCAAATGCAGATAATATTAAGATTGGAAAGTCTGTGTGCTCTTATGCCAGCTCCATAATCTCGGTTTCCAGTTCTCTCAATTCATCAAAGGACAACGATGGAACACATTCCGCAATATCCTCAAGAGTCATTTTTCCTTTTTTTATAAGCCTTTCTGCTGTTTCTCTCGCCTCATCATGCCGTTCACTCTTAATAAACGACTTCA
>CAMTZV010000039.1 GCA_947086625.1 uncultured bacterium
TCCAGCACGGGCCGTTCTCCTCCTCCGACAGCCCGGCCACACGCCAGCAAATGAACAGCTTTTCCCTGTCCGGCTTCCCCGCCTCGTCCAGCTTGACAATGCCTGCTTCCGCCAGGTCAAAAAGTACGGTTCCCCTTTTCACATAGGCAAGAATCGGCGGCAGCTTTGGATGGCAGTATTCCGAGCCTGCCCAGTCCTCCAATTGTTCGACATACAGCCTGTGCTTCGCCTCATGAAAGGACGCAATATAGATGAGCTGGTCGCACAGCGGATGCGCGCACGGCGCGCTCGTCCTCCCGCCGGAATCCTCCGTCACCGGAATGAGTATTTTCGGCTCGGTCTTGTCGACCGGGACTGCCCGCACAAAATGCCCGTCCGCATTTACCGTGATCTCAACGTCCGCCCGCGTGAGCGTGTGCGAAACCGGCGCCAACGTTTCATGGTCCTCCCGTACGAGGCCCGCAAAGCGCTCATGGAAGTCATATGTATCGCACGCCTTCTGCAAAAGTCCCATCTAAACCACCTCCCCGAATTCCTTCAGACCGGAAAAATTGTGCGCTACCTCCCCGAATGGCTTCATCTTCATCGCGCCGAGGTCTTTGTGGTACGGGCATTCCTCCGGCCGCTGAAATTCGATGACCCCCGCACGCATGACCGGACGCCAGAAGTTCGCCGTCATGCGCCCGGCGGTCTCCCCCGAATACGCCTCGTCCGCGTAGGTCATCCCGTGATACATCAGCCCAAAGGACAGCTCCGGCAAATCGTCATAGACACCCGTCCCCGCATCAAACGCGCACGGCTCCACATAGCCCTGGCATTCCCGTGTCCCGAGAAAAACATCCCGCCTGCCGCCCTTTCGGATCATGCGCTTCGCAATCTCGTGGTGCTTGTTTTCATTGCGGTCTCCTGCCAGCTCCGGGCGATTTTCGTTCCACTCGAAATGCGCCTGCACCTCGTAACAGCAGTTCTTCAAATACGTATAATACGCCAGATCGTTGCCACCGTGGTACTTGATCGGGCGAATCCCCTTCACCTCCGTCTGAATCCGGTTCACCACCCGCACCCTGTCAATGTACCAGATGATCGTCGGCTTCCAGTAGACCGACGACAAAATCCCCTTCAACGCCTCATACGTCGGCACCTGATAGGAGCATTTTTCGCCGCCCACCCGCATAAGCGGATCGGAAAACAGCGCATAATCCCCATATACCCGAAACTCCACCCGGTTTGGATACTTTGTATTTCCCATGTCTTTACACCTCCAAAAATCCCGTCCGGCCCGGCTCCAAAACCAGCCCCACCTGATCGTCATAAAAATCCTGCTGCAAAGCCAGAATGCTTCCGCCGCACACCGCAAACAGCGCGCCCTGTTTTTCCAACAGCTGCCTCTGATATTGGAACAGGGAAACCGTATAAAGCTTTTTTACATACGCCATGTCTCTCTGTGCACGCTCGCCCTCAAGCGCCGCGATCAGCTCCGCCCCTTCGCCGTGCGGGACGACCACATCCACGGTATCGCTGTCAAACACCTGAAACTGCCTCCCCGCCGTCAAAAACGCCTGATTCAAATGATACCGCTCCCGCATCTTTTCCTGCGCATAGCGCTCATTCAAAGAGAGCAGGGAGTAGAGCGTATTCCCATCCGCCAGCGCATCGTCCTGAAAGCCCGCCGGCATTCCCGCATACAGCCGCCGGTAATAAAAGCGGATCGCCGCATCGGACGCCAGATCGTTTCCGAACCGTTCCGGTTCCTGCCCGAACGCCGTCAAAAGCTCTAAAGACGCATCTCCCGCCCGCTTGATGTCGGGCAGCCGCCGCAAATCCTCATCGACCGGCGTCACGACGTAGACGAAAGCGGCCTCGCTTCGCTCCCCGTTGCGGTTGCAGCGCCCGGCCGTCTGCACGACGCTGTCCATGCCCGCCAGAAGACGAACCGTCGTCCCGAAGGAGATATCGACGCCCGCCTCGATGACCTGCGTGGAGACGCAGATGACCTTTTCGCCCGTCGCTCCGCTCCCCGCCAGCGCCTCCTGCATGTCCGCCAGCACCGCGCGCCGATGCGCCATGCACATGGACGCGGACAGATGAAAGCAGCGCGCGTCCCCGTCCGAGAGCCTCCGGTACAGAAATTCCGCCTCGCTCTTTTTATTGCAGACAATCAGCAGGCTGTCCGTCTCCTCCAACAGCTCCCCCGCGAAGGAGGGGATGTCCTCCATGCGCTTCCTCCCCGCATCGACGATCACCGTCCTGCGAAATGCCTCCCACAGCGCGGCGTCATACGGTACGATATCCTCCGGCACATGCTTCAGGGGATGAACGACCGCCTCCAGGCACGGCTGTGTCGCAGAGCACAGAACAACCGTCGCGCCGCAGACCTCCGCGAGAAAGTTGACCGCCAGATTAAACTGCGTCAGCATCTGATTCGGCACGGTCTGCACCTCGTCGATGACGATCACACTGTTTACAAGCGCATGAAACCGGCGGATACACGTCGTCTTCCCCGAAAACAGCGTATTTAGAAGCTGAACGAGCGTCGTCAGGACAATCGGAGCCTCCCAGCTCTCCGCCAACAACTCATACCGCTGCAGCTCCTCCCTGCCCTCCGCCTCGCGGATGACGTTGGAGTGATGCTCCAAAATCAGGTCGTCCCGCCCGATATACTCCCGGATCACCTTCGCGTTCTGATCCAAAATAGTCAGAAGCGACGACGTGAAAATGATCCGCGCCTTGCCGTGATGCATCGCATGGGCCAGTCCGTAGCGCAGCGAAGCCAGCGTCTTCCCGGCCCCGGTCGGAACGTTCAGCCGGTACACGCCGCCCGAACGCTTTGCGAACGCGCGGCTCTGGTCGGAAATGCTTCGGCGCGCCCGGTTGATCTCCGTATCGCTGGAAAATGCTGACAGTTTTTTCTCTACGTTTGCAAGACATGCCTCCCACACTGTCCGCATATCCTCTGACCGTTCAGGATAACAGAAACCATTCATGAATATTGCCGTATCCCTGCGGTCGCCCTCGATCACCCCCGAGAGCAGCAGCCGCGCCAGAAGGCCAATATAGAATGCACACTCGCCGTCATAATGCTCGTTATCCTGCTGGCACAGATCCATGATCGTTTCAAACACCGGCTCCAGCTGGGAGACCGACGCCGCAAACAGCCTGTCCAATTCCTCCGCGTCCGCGCAGCCCGCCAGAAAATTTTGAACGGACTCCTCATATCCGATCTCCGTCTTGATCTCCATTCGGTGGTCAAAGCCGGATTTATGGTGCTCGTCCACGCAGTCGAACAGCCCGTGGTGCGCGCCCGCCGCATAGGCGAGCAGCTCCGCCGCTGCCGCGGAAAAATCCAGCTCCCCGCCGCTCCCATGATAGCGCGTCAGGAAATAGCGCACCCCCGCAAACGTGTGGTTGACCGAGCCTCTTCTCACCGGCTCGCCATGGCTCGCCCGCCACAGGTAATCGGCAAACTCCCTCGTGAATTTCCCGGCGTCATGCGTCAATCCCGCCAGATACGCCGCATTTCCAAGCCCCGCCGACGCGAGCGCCGCCTTCGCATACCGCGCCGTCTGCCGCACATGCGCTTCGACCGACTGCACCGTCTCGCTCCCGTCCGCTTCTATGCGGATATGCGCCGGAAACCGGATGTCCTCTTTTGTATGTCCGCCCATGTCTTCTCCTTCCCAAATCATACGGACTGTCGATGGAATCCACAGTTCGTATCACACCAACCGCAGCCGCAAGGCATGCTTCCTTATGCGGTTGCGTCATCATCCACGCGCCCCCGGAGAGGGCGCGACACATAGCTAATCTAGCATTTATTTTTTCAATCCACGCACTTTCAGGCACAAATGCGACATATTATTCCGCCGTTTCCCTTCTGGAAATTTTATCCAAATATATTATATATCTAATATATCATTTATTAAAATTTGTGTCAAGAACAATCTCGCTCAATCCACCAATATCTCCTCCACCGTCACAAACTCATACCCCTGCTCCTTCAGCGCGTCAATAATCGTAAACGCTGCCTGCACGCTCGACTCCGAGGCATCGTGGAGCAGAATAATACTGTTTTCCTCCACCTTTTCCAGCACGCGCTGTACAACGAGATCGCTGCTGTCCGTCGCCCAGTCGTTCGGGTCTACGTCCCAGAGCACCTCGATCATCCGGCTCGCGTAATCCAGATCTTCCTTCCAGCTTCCGAACGGCGGCCGGATATAGCTCGCGTAATGCCCGGTCGCGTCGTAGATGGCCGCGTTTGTGCGGTCAACCTGCTCCATCGCGTCCTTGTCGCTGAGCTGCTTTAAATTTACATGCTTATAGGAATGAACGCCGATCAGATGCCCCTCCTCGCTCGTGCGATGCACCAGCTCCGGGAACCGCTCCACCTCGGAACCGAGCACAAAAAAGGTCGCTTTGACGTTCCGTTCCTTCAGCCCGTCCAGAAGCGGCTCCGTGTAAATCCCGTTGGGTCCGTCATCAAACGTGAGTGCAACCTTTTTCTTCTCTTCCATCACCGGATCCTTCTCTGCTCCAATGCGCGCATCCCTGCTCTCTGCCTCCTTCGAATAGCCCTTCCGCTCCTGCATCCACTCTGTCAGAAACGCCGCTAAGATTCCAACCGCCAATGCCCCCGCAAAAATCAGGATCATATGGATGATCTTTTTCCACATTGCTGCCTTATCCATAAAAAATGCCCGCCGCATACAATTTGCTTCATTGTATGCAGCGGGCGCTTGTTCATATTCATACCCGATTTGCCTTTTTTGCGGCGCAGCCGTCCGATTCTTTTCCGCGGAGCGAAAATCCGCGCGCCGCCATGCCCCTTACGGCCGCAAACCCTTATCCGGCCCTGCGTGCGGCGAGCGCGCCGCCCTCCACGTAAATTTCGATCGTATCCCTGGCCGCTACCTCGTCGGCTAAAATGAGGCGTGCGGAAAGCGTCTCCACTGTCTTTTGCAGATAGCGCTTTAAGGGACGCGCGCCGTAGACCGGATCATAGGCCTTCTCCACGACGAGCTGCTCCGCCTCCGGCGTGAGCGACACCGAAAGCTCGCGGTCGGAAAGCCGTTTGTTCAATTCCTGCAAAAGCAGATGCACGATGCCTGTCGTATCTGCCTTTGTGAGCGGCTTGAACAGAATCGTCTCGTCCAGACGGTTTAAAAATTCCGGGCGGAACGCGCCGCGCAGCTCGGCCCTGACAGCCTCTTCTGCCTCCGGCGTAATGCTGCCGTTTTCGTCAATGCCGTCCAGCAGGTAGTGCGCGCCGAGGTTTGAAGTCATAATAAGGATCGTATTTTTAAAATCAACCGTCCGCCCCTGCGAATCGGTGATACGCCCGTCGTCGAGCACCTGCAAAAGCACGTTGAACACGTCAGGGTGAGCCTTTTCCACCTCGTCAAAGAGCACGACGGAATAGGGCTTTCTGCGCACCGCCTCGGTGAGCTGCCCGCCCTCCTCGTAGCCGACGTATCCGGGAGGCGCTCCGATTAAGCGCGATACGGAATGCTTCTCCATATACTCGCTCATGTCCAGACGCACCATGTTCCCCTCGTCATCAAACAGACTCGCCGCCAGCGCCTTCGCAAGCTCCGTCTTTCCAACGCCGGTAGGCCCCAGAAAGAGGAAGGAGCCAATCGGCTTGCCCGGATCCTTGATGCCCGCCTTCGAGCGGATGATCGCCTCGGTCACACGGGTGACGCCCTCGTCCTGCCCGATGACGCGCCTGTGCAGCTCCTCATCCAGATGAAGCGTCTTGTTGCGCTCGGACTCGTTGAGCTTCGCAACCGGAATGCCCGTCCAGCGGGAGATGATCTTCGCGATCTCCTCCTCGCTGACGTTCTCGTGGACGAGCGAGAGATCCCGCTCCTTCACCGCGCGCTCCTCCTGCTCCAGCTGCCGGATAAGCTGCGGCAGCCGCCCGTACTGCAGCTCCGCCGCCTTTTCCAGATCGTAGTTTTGCTGTGCGGTTTTGATCTCGTTTTTGACCTGCTCCATCTCCTCCCGCAGCTTCTGCACCCGCTCTACAGACGTCTTTTCGTTCTCCCACTGCGCCTTCTGCGCCGCGAACGTATCCTTTAGCTCCGCCAGCTCCTTTTGCAGATTGGCAAGCCGCTCGCCCGAGAGACGATCCGTCTCTTTCTTCAGCGCAGTCTCCTCGATCTCGAGCTGCATCACACGACGGTTTAACTCGTCCAGCTCCGCGGGCATGGAGTCCAGCTCCGTCTTGATGAGAGCGCACGCCTCGTCCACGAGGTCGATCGCCTTATCCGGCAGAAAACGGTCGCTGATGTAGCGGTTTGAAAGCACAGCCGCAGAGACAAGCGCGCCGTCGGTAATCTTCACGCCGTGGAACACCTCGTAGCGCTCCTTTAAGCCGCGCAGGATCGAAATCGTATCCTCCACCGTCGGCTCCTCCACGAGCACCGGCTGAAAACGGCGCTCCAAGGCGGCGTCCTTCTCGATGTACTCGCGGTATTCATCCAATGTCGTCGCACCGATGCAGTGCAGCTCGCCCCGGGCCAGCATCGGCTTTAAAAGCTGTCCGGCATCCATTGCGCCGTCGGTCTTTCCGGCGCCCACAATCGTGTGCAGCTCATCGATAAAGAGAATAATCTGCCCGTCAGAATTTTTAATATCGTCCAGAACGGCCTTTAAGCGCTCCTCAAACTCGCCGCGGTATTTCGCACCCGCCACGAGCGCGCCCATGTCCAGCGCAAAGAGCTTCTTATCCTTTAAGCCCTCCGGCACGTCCCCTTTCACGATACGCTGCGCAAGTCCTTCGACGACCGCCGTCTTTCCGACGCCCGGCTCGCCGATTAAGCACGGGTTGTTCTTCGTCTTGCGCGAGAGGATGCGCACGACGTTTCGGATTTCCTCGTCGCGCCCGATGACCGGATCAAGCCGCTGCTCTCTGGCGCGCTCCACCATGTCGTAGCCGTATTTTTCCAGCGTGTCGTACGTCGCCTCCGGGTTGTCCGTCGTCACGCGCTGATTGCCCCGCACGGTAGAGAGTGCCGTCAAAAAGCGATCCCGCGTGATGCCGTACTCCTTCCACAGCGCCTTCATCGCCGGATTCGGATATTTTAACAGCGCAAGGAACAAATGCTCCACCGACACGTATTCGTCGCCCAGCCCCTTCGCCTCGTCCTCCGCGTGAATGAGCACCTGGTTTAAATCCTTGCCGATAAACACCTGCCCGCCGCTCACCTTTACCCGCGCGGCGAGCTTACTCTCGGCGTTATTCACAAAATGCGCAAGCTGAATCTCCATCCTCTCGATGAGCCTGGGAATCAGCCCGTCCTCCTGCTGAAGCAGCGCCACGAGCAGATGCTCCTGCTCGATCTCCTGGTTTCCGTATTCATAAGCCAGCTTTTCACAGTCGTTGACCGCTTCCATAGACTTTCGTGTAAATTTCTGTATGTTCATAAAGAGCACCTCCTTCTTGCTTTTCACAATATACAGCTCGTAAAAATTCAGCCCGTGCCATTCGAGGAGGCGCTTGCAGCGCTTTCCCGCTGCCCTCGCAGCTGACTTTGCTCATAATCGGACGCTTCCTCCCTGACGATAACTGAACTTTTACATGTATTATACACGCATTATTAGCACTCGTCAATAGTGAGTGCTAATAATTTTTCTACATCTGCAGCCGCGATGCCATATTCATCAAAAAATTGAAATTGGTTGGCCTGCCCTGCTCCTCGTCATAGGGGAAGGGATAATAGCGCTCTAACCTGCGCAAATCCGTCTCGGTCCACGTCGCCTCGATCGAGCCGCGGATGCATCGCTCGACATTCTCCTTTGTCGTCCTGTGCAGCGCCGCCACCGCGGGGTAGATATCGTTTGTAATATGCAGCATGGAACCCTTGTTTTTCATAATCATTAAGATCGCATCCACCATATACGCAAACCCGCTCCTCCTTCGCTTAAACCCGATGTCCACAAGCGCCTGCTCCACATATCTGCGCATCAGCTTATCCGTTTTTACCTCATTAAAATATTCCACCAGCGGATGTCCCGCATTTGGCTGTGAAAACTGCTGATACGGAAAGATCTTTCCGATAATGTTCAGCACCCTTTTTGCCGAGTATGACACGTTCATCTTGCGGTACACATAGTCTACGCCGTTCTCGCGCATATAATTCAGCGTCACATTCGAACCGGTATTCGTAACAACCACAATAAACGGCTTTTTCTCTTCAAACTCTTGTATCTCGTCCAGCATGGAGACGCCGTCCCCCTCCTCCAGCTCGATATCTAAAATAATGACATGCACCTGGTTCGCCCGCAAATATCGCAATGCATCCGTCTCTTTTCCGGTCTCATATACGATCTGCATCTGCGGCTGCCT
>CAMTZV010000040.1 GCA_947086625.1 uncultured bacterium
TACAACGCAATCAAGCGCGATGCGCTGCTTGAGAACGTTACTGTTGACGCAGAGGGCAAGATCGATTTTAACGACAAGAGCGTGACCGAGAATACGCGCGTTTCTTATCCGATCAACCATATCAACAACATTGTTAAGCCCGTTTCCGCGGCTCCGGCGGCGAAGAACGTGATCTTCCTGTCGGCGGATGCGTTTGGCGTGCTTCCTCCGGTATCAATCCTGACACCCGAGCAGACACAGTACTACTTCCTGTCCGGCTTTACCGCAAAGCTTGCGGGAACCGAGCGCGGCATCACCGAGCCGACACCGACGTTCTCGGCATGCTTCGGCCAGGCGTTTTTGGAGCTGCATCCGACCAAGTATGCGGAGGAGCTTGTAAAGAGAATGGAGAAGAGCGGCGAAAAGGATTACCTTGTGAACACCGGCTGGAACGGAACCGGCAAGCGTATCTCCATCAAGGATACCCGCGGCATTATCGACGCCATCTTAAACGGCGATATCAAGGATGCGCCCACCAAGCAGCTTCCGCTGTTCAACTTCGAGATTCCGACCGAGTTAAAGGGCGTTGACACCGGCATTCTTGACCCCCGCGATACCTATGCGGATGTTTCCGAGTGGGAGAAGAAGGCAGACGACCTCGCAGGCCGTTTTATCAAAAATTTTGCAAAATACGAGGGCAACGACGCAGGAAAGGCACTCGTCTCCGCCGGTCCGCAGAAGTAAAATATATCGTTCAGCGTGCTCAATCATGCAAGCATGATTCGCGCATTTTACAGTCGATGGCTGAACTTTAAAAAAATAAAAAATTTACCATTGCGATTTACCATGTATTAAGTTATAATTTTTGATAGAAACTAAGAGAGACGCTAAAGTAAAACTTCAGGTTCAGCCTGAAAGGCTGCCTGAATATCACTTACGCCGTAACGCCTGGGATGTGCGACAACTCTTGTCATTTTGAACCTACATTTACTTTTATGGGATTCCTATATGACCTTTGTGGATGTCAGGCCTTATCTACGGATCAGAGGAAGGCAGAAGCAGGGCTGCGGTCACCCACCTGGCCTTAGGCTAGGAGTCAAAATACAAGAACCGGCATTTTGGGTTTTACAAAAGAGAAATGTGTTTAATTACAAAAGAAAAAAGAGCTTTTCAGAAAACACAAAAGATAAGATCATGAAAAACAAAAGAAGCTGCGCATAAGTGCTGCAGCTTCTTTTCGTGTGTCTGCGGGACGAGGAAAAGCCGTCCGGCAATCGGAAATTGTTAATAGAAAGCGGAACTTATTGTATGAGACGAAATCGAACTCTTGACAAAAATCATGTGGTCGTTGCCTGTCTCTTTGCGGTCTGTATATTTCTCATCATCATCATTCTTATGGTCAGCGGCGGTGTGCTCCCGGCAGGGGCGGATGCCGCAGCCATGGTGACGAAGGAGGAGGTCGCGGAGGCCTATGCGTTCTTAGACCAAAAGGAGGCGGTTCAGGCTGCGCTGGAGGCGGTCGACGGCCCGATTACATACGGCGATTATGAGGATTTTTTGGAGCAGCTTCATCTGTGGGAGGCCGGCGGCCTTGAACAACTGCTTTCCGGCGAAGCAGGGGAGTACGTGAGCCCTTCGGCGCTTGCGGAGAGCCGCGATCGAATCGCGGAGCTCTTCGAGGCGGACATGATGCAGGAAGAGCTGCCGCCTGAGAAGGAAACGGGAAAAACGCCGGGGATGCCAAAGGTGGACGAAGCAACGATGATACGTGTGCTGCTGCTCCAGGAGAACGAACCGCTGGCACAGGAGCTCTATTTTTCGGCGAACGAGACGTACACGATTACATGGCACGACAAGACGAAGACAAAGGAAAAAAATAAGGTGATCCGCGCCGGGCTTTTGAAGCTTGCGGTCGGTGAGCGTGCTTATGTCGGATCGGAAAACGGCCAGGTCTATCTGGCGGGCGAGACGGGCGAGCGCGCCACGCTCGGCTACAGCGGGCGTTTTGTGATCACGCGCCACGCAGACGGCTACAGCATCGTAAACGAGGTTCCGATCGAGCAGTATCTTTATGGTGTGGTACAGAGCGAGATGCCCGCATATTTTGAAAAGGAGGCACTGAAAGCGCAGGCGGTGTGTGCGCGTACATATATCGTGGCGCAGCTCATGAAGGACAATTATCCGCAGTACGGCGCGGACGTGGACGATTCGGTGCGCTATCAGGCATACAATAAGACTGCGCCGGATGAGCGGGTCGTGTCGGCAGTGAACGCTACGAAGGGGCAGATCCTGGCAAGGAATGATCTGCCGATCGGGGCCTATTTTTTCTCGACCTCGCACGGCATGACGAGCGGCACGGAAATCTGGGAGCTGGAGGAGTGCGAATATTTGCGGCCCGTGCGGGGAAATGCGGACGGGAAGGCAGAGGATCTCTCCGACGAGGAAGCGTTTCGCGCCTACATCGAGCAGACGGATGAATCGGATTACGACTATGCGAGCAATTATTATCGCTGGAAGGCCGTGTTGGATCTCTCATCGCATGGGGATGAGGCGGCAGAGCTTTTGAAAAAAATAAGGAAAACGCACCCGGAATGTGTTATAATTGAGGACAGTGAGGGAAATCGTGCGGGATCCGCGGCGCTGGATGAGCTGGGGGAAGCGGAGCAGATGGAGGTTTTGGAGCGCTCGTACTCCGGCGCGGCGCAAAGGCTTCGGATTTCGTTTCCGGGCGGTTCGGTGACAATTTCCAATGAGAACTACATCCGCCAGGTGCTCGGTGTCTGGATGGATACGCTGCAATACAAAGACGGGAGCAGCGCGCCTGCGGGCGGCATGCTGCCCAGCGTGTACTTTTACGTGCAGCCCGTCAAGGAGGGCATCGTGCTCTTTGGCGGGGGATTGGGACACGGCATCGGTATGAGCCAGTACGGCGCGAACGGGATGGCAAAAAAGGGAAAGAAGATGGAGAAGATTTTATCCTTCTATTACAGGGATGTAAAGCTGAGCCGGCTCTATGGGGGCGCGTGATCCGTTACACGGACAGATAAAGGATTTTTATGCGCGGGGAAAATCTTTCCTGCTCCATTTTCAGTCAAATGCCTGCAGGCAGTCACCCGGCTTGCTGCGCGCGGGAATAAAATGTGTGTGAGGATGTTACATGAAGATCATAAGGGAGATATTGAGGTTTGTAGATGAGTGCAGGGCAGACAATGTGACTGCTTACGCGGCGCAGTCCGCGTATTTTACGCTGCTCTCGCTCATTCCGTTCCTGCTGTTTTTCGGCGCGCTCTTAAAGTATACGCCGGTGTCGCTGGAGTTTTTAGAGCGGGGCGTGGTGCTCGTGCTGCCGGAATACGTTTCCGGGTTTCTTGTGAATATGATCCGGGAAACGTATGAGAGCTCCGCCGGGCTGATCTCCATATCCGCGATTATCGCCATCTGGTCGGCGGCAAAGGGCATTCAGTATCTGACGGACGGGCTGAATAAAATGTACGACCTTACGGAGACGCGCAGCTGGTTGAAGCTGCGTTTCTGGTCCATCATTTACACGTTTATTATGATCTTTTCGATCGTGCTCATGCTCGTGCTGCTCGTGTTCGGGCGGACGCTGCAAAACTGGCTGGCGCAATATGTTCCGGCGGTGGCGAATATCACGCGCATCCTCCTGCGGATGAAAAGCCTTATCGGCATCGGCGGGCTGACGTTTGTGTTTGCGCTCTTTTACTGGACGTTTCCGAACCGCAAGGGCGAGGGCGGGCAGCGCATCACCTACCGGGGGCAGCTCCCGGGCGCGCTCATCTGCTCCATCGGGTGGTATGTGTTCTCGTTTTGTGTGTCGATTTACGTGGACTATTTCAACGGGTTTTCCAGCTACGGCAGCCTGACGACGATCGCACTCATCATGTTCTGGCTCTACACGTGCATGTACATCCTCATGGTCGGCGCGGAGGTGAACAACCAGTATTCACATGCGATCACGGCGGTTTTGAAAAAGAAGCAGGGCGGGGCGCGGAAAAGGAGCTGACGGATGCGGCGCATTGCCCGGTAGAATTTTTGTCGTTGCGGCGGATGAAAAAATGTACTTGATGTTTTTCGCTTGCTGTGTTACTATGTGAAAAGTGCAAAAATGAAATGACAAATGCAACGATGGCGCACAGTAGCCGCATACGCTGCCGACAGAGAGAAGAGGTGATTCGCTGAGAGCCTTTTCCGGGTCAGGTATGAGCCGCAGGCCGTGGAAGGTCAGGGCGGGAGGGCGAATTTCACGCCGGAGCAGCACAGGGGAAGCGCGGGTGCGTGGTAGTCTGTGACGCGTGCACACGTTACGTGCGAAAGAGTGTCAGGCGCAGGTGCGCTTGGAATTTGGGTGGTACCGCGAAGCATATTCGTCCCGGAATGTAATGTTCCGGGGCTTTTTTCATTTAAAATACATTTTTTCAGAAGGAGAAAGATTATGAAGGAAAAGCTGCAAAAAATCAGGGAGCGGGCGATCGCCGAGATCGAGGGAGCGGGCGGACTTGACAGGTTAAGCGAGGTCCGAAGCGCGATCCTCGGCAAAAAGGGCGAGCTGACCGCGGTTTTAAAGGGTATGAAGGACGTTCCGCCTGAGGAGCGGCCGAAGGTGGGCCAGTGGGTGAACGAGACGCGCGAGGCGATCGAGGGCATTCTGGCGGAGCAGACAAAGCGGCTGGAAGCGCAGGCGCTTCGTATCCGCTACGAGGCGGAGAAGATCGACGTCACAATGCCGTCTGTGACACCGGCAAAGGGTAACCTGCACCCGATCACGCAGGTGCGAAACCAGCTGATCGATATTTTTGCGTCGATGGGCTTTGAGATTTTCGAGGGAAGCGAGATCGAGACGGACTACTACAATTTTACCGCGCTCAACACACCGCAGGATCATCCGGCGCGCGACATGCAGGACACGTTTTACCTGTCAAAGGAGTTTTTGCTGCGCACGCAGACGTCGGCGGGGCAGATCCACGTGATGGAGGCGAAGAAGCCTCCGATCAAGATTATTTCGCCGGGCAAGGTGTTCCGCTCCGACGACGACGCGACGCATTCGCCGATGTTTTCCCAGATGGAGGGGCTTGTGGTGGACAAGGGCATCACGCTCTGCGATCTGAAGGGAATGTTGGACGAGTTCGTGAAGCGGATCTTCGGGGAGCAGGTGACGACGCGTCTTCGCCCCTCGTATTTCCCGTTTACGGAGCCCTCAGTGGAGGTTGACGTGAGCTGCTTCCAGTGCGGCGGCAAGGGCTGCAAGCTGTGCAAGGGCACGGGCTGGATTGAGGTGCTCGGCGCGGGCGTCGTCAACAACAGGGTGCTCGCAGGCTGCGGCGTGGACACCGACGTGTACAGCGGGTTTGCGTTCGGCATCGGCATCGAGCGCATCGCCATGTTAAAGTACGGCATCAACAACATCAAGCTGCTGTTTGAGTCCGATCTGCGCGTGTTGAACCAGATCGACGATTAAAGGAGGGGAGAAAGATTATGTTAGCACCGTTAAGCTGGTTAAAGGATTATGTGGACATCGATGTGACGCCGAAGGAGCTGGAGGAAAAGCTCTTCTCCTGCGGCTTTGAGGTGGAGGAGCTCATCGAGGTCGGAAAGGACGTCTCAAACGTCGTGGTCGGTCTGGTAAAGGAGTGTGAGCCGATTCCCGAGACGCATTTGAGCCTGTGCCAGGTGGATGCAGGAAGCCACGGCACGTTTCAGATCTGCTGCGGCGCGGACAATGTGTGCGCGGGCAAAAAATTTCCGGTTGCGCTCGTGGGCGCGACGGTTTATGCAACTGCAAAAGACCACGTCACCATCGAGGGCGTGATGAAGATCAAAAAGGGAAAGCTGCGCGGCTATGAGTCGCAGGGAATGCTCTGCTCGGGGGTGGAGCTGGGCTTAAACGAGGATTTGTATCCGGGTGCGGGCTACAACGGCCTGCTCGTGCTGCCCGATGACGCAGAGGTGGGCGCGGATGTAAAGCCGCTGCTAGGGCTAAACGACTGGATCTTTGACATCGCGATCACCGCGAACCGCCCGGACTGCCAGAGCATTTACGGCATTGCAAGAGAGGTTGCCGCCGTTTTGAATAAGCCCTGTAAGGAGCCTGCGCTGGACTTCACCGAGACGGAGGTGAAAAAGGACGGCTTTAGCGTGACCGTGGACGCGCCGGAGCTGTGCCCGCGCTACATCGCACACTATGTATACGATGTGAAGATCGCACCGTCCCCGGCGTGGATGCGCCGCAGGCTCTCGCTTGTGGGCATCGGCGGGATTTCAAATGTCGTCGATATCACGAACTATATTTTAAAAGAGCTGGGACAGCCGATGCACGCGTTTGATGACTCGTTTTTGCAGGGCAATGCGATTAACGTGCGGCGCGCCGCGGACGGCGAGAAGATCGTAACGCTGGACGAGAAGGAGTTTGAGCTGAACAGCTCCAACCTCGTCATCTGCGACGGGAAACGTCCGGTGGCGCTGGCGGGCATCATGGGGGGCTTAAACTCCGAAATTCTGGACACGACGACGGAGGTCATGTTCGAGGCCGCTAAATTTATGCGCGACAATATCCGCAAAAGCTCCCGCGCGCTCGGGCAGTCGTCCGATTCGAGCGCGATGTACGCCAAGGGCGTCTACGAATACACGACCGTGATGGCCATGAAGCGCGCGCTGCATCTGATCGAGGAGCTGGGCTGCGGAAAGGTTTCGTCCACACACGTGGAGGTATCCACCGGAAATTCCGTGGAGCCGCAGGAGATGAAGGTGAGTGTGAAGCAGGTGAACGGCGTGCTCGGCATCGAGGTTCCGGAGACGGAAATGCTGCGCATTCTCACTGCTCTGAATTTCGCACCGGCGATCGACGGCGATACGCTGACGATCCAGGTTCCGGCGTACCGCGAGGATATGGATTCGTATCAGGATGTGGCGGAGGAGGTCATCCGCATGTACGGCTACGATCATGTGAAGGGAACCTTTATGCCAACCGCCAGAGTGACGGCGGGCGGACTGGATCTCAGACAGAAGAGCGAGCTGAAAATCAAGCGGGCGCTCTGTGCGGCGGGGGCTTACGAGGGCATCCATTACTCGTTCTTCTCACCCTCCGATCTGGATCTGCTTCGCCTGCCGGAGGATGCGAAGGAGCGCCACGCAATCCGGCTGATGAATCCGATCAATATTGACCTGTCGCTCATGCGCACGACGCTCGCGCCGCAGATGATTCACGCGATGGCGCGCAACCAGAAGCGCGGCATTTTGGAGGGGCGCATCTTCGAGCTCGGAAATATTTTTGTGCCGAAGGAGCTGCCGCTGACCGAGTATCCGGATGAGCGTGAGACGCTTTGCGTGGGCGTGTTCGGGGAGAAGGAGTCCTTCTATACGTTAAAGGGCATGGCCCAGGTTGTGGCGCGCGCACTTGGCGTGACGTTTACGTACGAGGCGGGGACGCGGCCCTTCCTTCATCCGTATCAGACGGCGGAGATTTTCTGCGAGGGTGAGAAGGCCGGCTACCTCGGAAAGCTCGCCTATGAGATTGCCGACGAGCTGGATATGCGCACACAGGCGTACGTCCTGGAGCTTGATGTGCGTTTGCTCAGCCGCTGGTACGGACAGGCACAGACGTTTACGCCGCTGCCGAGGTTCGCGCAGGAGAAGCGCGACTTTGCGTTTGTCGTGGATAAGGGGATTACGTGCGCGCAGATTGAAAGCGGCATTCAGGAATCCTGCAAATATGTGACGGATGTGCAGCTTTTCGATGTGTACGAGGGTGCTCAGCTCGGGCCGGATAAGCGCAGTATGGCGTTCTCCGTCGTGTTCACGCCCGCCGAGGAGGAGTTTGGCGGTGAAATGGTTGAGGGCTTTGTGAAGAAGATTCTGAAAAATCTGGAGCAAAAGCTCGGCGTGACGCTGCGCGCCTAGGAGGTCGCGAAAAGAGAAGAGGATAGAGAGGCGGGCGCTGCCGCTTAAATAGGAGGGAGGCAAAATGCGAAGCATTTTCTTAAGATGCCTTCCGACGACATGCCCGAGAGCGGAGCGAACGGGCGCTACCGCTTAAATAGCGCCCGTCTCACAATTTTTTTTGTATAGAAGGAATGCAAAAATGAATGTCAGTGATTTTTATTATGATCTGCCGCAGGAGCTGATCGCGCAGGATCCGCTTGCGGACCGCGCATCCTCGCGGCTTCTCGTGCTTGGGAAGGAGGACGGCTCGATCCGGCACGAGACGTTTCGCGATGTGACAAAATATCTGCGTTCGGGCGACTGCCTCGTCCTCAACAACACGCGCGTGATACCGGCCCGTCTGTTTGGCGAGCGGGAGGACACGGGTGCGACGGTAGAGCTGCTTCTCTTAAAGCGAAAGGAAA
>CAMTZV010000041.1 GCA_947086625.1 uncultured bacterium
TAGTCCTGATTTCTGACGAAAATTTTTTTCAGCTCCGCCTGCAGCTCCCGCGTCAAAAGCTGGCTCGTGTCCAGAATGTAATCCGCCCGCCGCTTCACCGGCTCCACCAGCCTGCGCTCGATGGCGATCGCCTTGTCCACCCGCTCGCCCTCCGCCAGCGGATGGCTGCGGCGCGTCTCCTTGTAGCGCTTGATGATGACCGAGTCCTCGCATTCGAGAAAAAGCATCTCAAAGCTCTTTCCATGCTCCTCAAGCCGGTCGAGCACGGCGTTTAAAGCCCCCATGTTCTGACCGCTGCGCACATCCACATTGATTGCGATCTTATCCAGCTCGGGATCGTTTTCCGCCAGCTGCACAATACTCTCCACAAGGGAAATCGGCAGATTCCCGACACAGAAATACCCCATATCCTCGATCATTTTGAGCGCCGTACTCTTTCCGGAGCCGGACATTCCCGTTAAAATTACACACCTCATACACACCCTCCTCCCTGCAAATACCCGTTTTTCTCTCCTGCTGCCCTTAGCCGTGGGATCGGACAGACGCCGATTACAGCCCCTCCCCCGGCGCAAAGCCCAAAAGCCGCACCTCCGGCTCCAGCAGCACGCCGCTTGTCTCCTCCACGCGCGCCCGCACGCGCCGTATCAGCTCCATAATCTGCGCCGCCGTCGCCGCGCCGCGGTTGATGACAAAACCGCAATGCTTTTCCGAGACCTGCGCATCCCCCACGCGAAAGCCCCGCAGTCCTGCCTCCTCGATGAGCTTTCCCGCAAAATGGCCGGTCGGGCGCTTGAATGTGCTGCCCGCACTCGGATATTCCAGCGGCTGCTTTGCAATGCGCTTTTTTTTCAGCTCCTCCATGCGCGCCCGGATCGCTGTCTTATCGCCGGGCGCGAGGGAAAGCGCAGCCTCCAGCACAAGCTCCTGCTCCTCCATCATGCGGCTGTGACGATAGGAAAGATCTAATTCTTCCGCTTCACGAACGATGATCCTGCCGTCGGCCGTGAGCACGCGCACGCTCCTTAAAATGTCCTTCATCTCCCCGCCGTAGGCGCCCGCATTCATCACGACTGCCCCGCCAACCGAGCCGGGGATGCCCGCGGCAAACTCGAATCCTGTCAGATTGTGCCGTGCGGCAGCATTCGCAGCCTCGGACAGCAGCGTCCCCGCCTGCACAAAAAGGACCGTTCCTTCCACGCGTATACCCGACGCATGCTTTCCAAGCTCTATGACCGCACCCCGCACTCCTTTGTCGGAAACAAGCAGGTTGCTGCCGTTTCCGATCATTGTAAACGGCAGTTCATAGCGTTTACAGAGCGCGACTACATCCGGTATCTGCCGGATATCCGGCATCAGAACATACTCCGCCGCACCGCCCACCCGAAACGTCGTGTGCCGGGCAAGCGGCTCCTCCCGTAAAATCTGTTCCTCCGGCAGGATCGCGCCAAGCGCCCGCTCGAATTGTTGTCTGTCTCTCTCCATCGATTTCACAACCTATGCTTCCTTTAAAAATACCACATAGCCCCTGTACGCCTCATACAGATCCACCTTACTGATAATCTCCCAGGGCGCATGCATGTTCATCACGGCAACACCGCTGTCGATGACCTCCATGCCGTAGTTTGCCAGAATGTAGGCGATCGTGCCGCCGCCGCCCTGATCGACCTTCCCGAGCTCCGACGTCTGGAATGCCACGCCGTTTTCGTCGAAGATGCGGCGCAGCCGTGCGACATACTCCGCGTTCGCGTCGTTCGAGCCGGACTTCCCGCGGGAACCCGTATATTTATTAAATACGATTCCCCGGCCAAAATATGCCCCGTTTTTCTTTTCCGTGACGGACGGATAGTTCGGATCGTACGCCGCGCTCACGTCGGACGAGAGCATTTTCGAGTTTTGCAGCGCCCGCCGCAGTGCAAGCTCGCTGTAATCGCCGCAAAGAGCCAGCACCTCTGCCACCGCGTTTTCAAAAAACCGCGACTGCATTCCGGTGGCGCCGACGCTTCCGATCTCCTCCTTATCCACGAGCAGGCACACGCTCGTGCGCTTTGGCTTTTCCATCTGCAAAATCGCCTCGAACGACGGATACGCGCATACGCGGTCGTCATGCCCGTAGCCCATGAGCATACTGCGGTCAAGCCCGTAGTCGCGCGCCTCCCCGGCGGGAACGACCTCGATCTCCGCTGAGAGGAAATCCTCCTCCTCGATGCCGTACTCCTCCTTCAAAAGCGCTAAAATCTGCGTTTTGACGCGCTCCTTCTCCTCCTTTTTGTCGTCCTCCTCCGCTTTGTCGGCGGGCAGGTTTCCGATGAGCACATCGAGGTTTTCGCCCTCGATGACCTTGTTCGCCTTCTTTTCCAGCTGCTCGGACGCGAGATGGATGAGCAGGTCGCTCACGCCCACGACCGGGTCGCCCGCCTTGTCACCGATGTTGATCTCAACGACCGTCCCGTCCTTTTTTGCAACCACACCGTGCAGCGCCAGCGGCAGCGTCACCCACTGGTATTTTTTCACGCCGCCGTAGTAGTGCGTGTCGAGCATCGCCAGATCCATGTCCTCGTAGAGCGGGTTCTGCTTCAAATCCAGCCGGGGCGAGTCGATGTGTGCGCCGAGAATGTTCATCCCGTCACACATCGGCTGCTCGCCGATGACAAAAAGCGCCATCGACTTTCCCATATGGTTGTAAAAAATGCGGTCTCCCGCCTGCAGCGCTCCTCCCCGCTTCTGTGCCTCCACAAGGCTCACAAAGCCCGCCGCTCTTGCCGCCGCCTCAAACGTTTTCACGCATTCGCGCTCCGTCTTGTTCTCCGACAAAAACCTGCGGTATTTTTCCGCAAAGTCAAACACTTCTTTTTTCTTTTCTCCGGGATATGCGTCCCACGCCTTATTTCGTTCCATCTGTCATTCTCCTTCTGCTTTTTAAGGTATCGCCCGTTCGCACCGCTCGCGGGCATTTCGTCGGAAGGCATTTTTCCTTCCTCCTACTCTTCATCGTCGTTCATGCTTTTATTCAAATTTGCCTGCACGCGGCGGTACAGCTCCTGCGCCGCGTTGTAGCCCATCTTCTTCTGCCTGTGGTTGACTGCCGCCGTCTCGCAGATGACCGCGAGGTTTCTGCCCGGACGGATGGGCAGCGAATGGCAGACGACCTTGTTTCCGAGAAATTCGGTGTACTCCTGATCCATGCCAAGCCGGTCGTACTCCTTGTCCTTATGCCAGTCCTCCAGCTTGATGACGAGATCGATCTGCTGCTTATCCTTCACACACTCCACGCCGTAGAGCGATTTCACGTCGATGATGCCGATGCCGCGCAGCTCGATAAAATGGCGCGTCACCGCCGGAGAGGTTCCTATGAGCGTCGCCTCGTCGATGCGCTTGATCTCCACCGCGTCGTCTGTCACGAGCCGGTGGCCGCGGCGGATCAGCTCGAGCGCCGCCTCGCTCTTTCCGATGCCGCTCTCGCCCATAATAAGAAGCCCCTCGCCGTAGACGTCCACGAGCACGCCGTGAATCGTGATGCAGGGCGCCAGCTCCTCGTTTAATGTCCGGATCAGCTCCGCCGTCACGGACGAGGTCGCCCGCTCGGTGCCAAGCACCGCTACGCTGTGGCGCGTCGCCGCCTCCAGAAAATCATCATCCGGCTGGAAGCCGCGGCAAAATACGACACAGGGAATGTCAAAGCTCATAAACGTATCGTACGCTTCCTTTTTCTTCTCCTTCGCCACCTGCTGTAAATAGGCAAACTCAACCATACCGATAATCTGCACGCGCCCCTCGGCAAAATGCTCGAAATAACCATGGAGCTGCAGCGCCGGACGGTTGATCTCGGAGACGCACACCTTTTTCTGCCGCAGGTCGACCTCCTCGGTAAAATTTTTCAGCTCAAGCAGACGCGAGAGCTTTGCGACCGATACCTCTTTTTGTGTCATAACCTTCTCCTCCTGTGTGTTTTGCGTTTTCGCCCGGCGCGGGCTGCCCCGGCTCCGGCAAGCTCATTCCTAATATCTACTCTAAGACACGCGCGGATAAAAGTCAACCGCCCTGCGCCCCGCCGTGGAAAAAGTCGTACACCGCCTGTGCCGCGCGCTCGTTCATCGCGTCGACCGCGGCAAGACCTGCAACGTCCGCCGCGCGGATCGCGTCGATCGACTCAAACGCGCGCATGAGCGCCTTGCGCCGCGCCGGGCCGATGCCGGGAATATCATCCATCACCGAGTGCACCTGCTCCTTGCTGCGCAGCGACCGGTGATACTCGATGGCAAAGCGGTGCGCCTCGTCCTGAATACGCGTGATGAGCCGAAACGCCTCGCTGTGCGTGTCGATGGGCAGCTCAACGTTATTATAGTATAACCCTCTTGTGCGGTGATTATCATCCTTCACCATGCCGCACACCGGAATGTCCAGATGAAGCTCCTCGAGCACCTGAAGCGCCACGTTTACCTGACCCTTACCGCCGTCCATCAAAATCAGGTCGGGAAAACGCGTAAAGCTTCCGTACGCATCGTCGAGCGCTCTTTCCTGCCGCTGCTTTCGCTCCTCTAAGCCGTGCGCGAAGCGGCGCGTTAAGACCTCGTGCATCGACGCGTAATCGTCCGGCCCCGCTACGGTGCACAGCTTAAACTTGCGGTAATCGCTGCGGCTGGGCTTGCCCTTCTCGTAGACGACCATCGAGCCGACCGACTCAAAGCCGTTCGTGTTGGAAATGTCGTACGCCTCCAGACGCCGGATCTCGTCCCGCGGCAAAGAGAGCAAATCCGCCAGCTCCTTCACCGCGCCGATCGTGCGGCCCTCCTCGCGCTTGATCTTTTCCCGATCCTGCGTGAGCACGATCATCGCGTTTTTCTCGGCAAGCTCCACGAGCTTTTCCTTCGCGCCGCGCTTTGGCACCCGCAGGTATACCCGCTGCCCCTTCTTTCCCGAAAGCCACTCCTCGATGACCTCCCGCTCCGCGAGATCGGTCTGCAGCATCAGCTCCCGCGGAATATAGGGCGTCCCCGCGTAAAACTGCTTGAGAAACGACGCTAAGATCTGCTCCGGCGTATCCTCGTTTACGATGCGCAGATAAAAGTGGTCGCGCCCGATCATCCTGCCCTCTCGGATGAAAAAGATCTGCACGACCGCATCCCGGTCATCGCACGCCAGCGCCAAAATGTCGCGGTCCTCGCCGTCGGCGTGCGTGATCTTCTGCTTCTGCGCGATCTGCTTTACACTGCCAAGAAGGTCGCGGTATTCCGCCGCCTTTTCAAAGTCCATCGTCTGCGCCGCGGCGTTCATCTTCTCCTCCAGCATCTGTAAGACGGGCTGGTAGCGCCCGTTTAAAAAGTCCAAAACGCCGTCGATCTGCCTGCGGTACTCCTCCGCTGACACATACCCCTGGCAGGGCGCCATGCACTGATGGATATGATAATTCAAGCAGGCGCGCTCCCCGCCGATATCCTTTGGCAGACTGCGGCTACACGTGCGCACCTGATAAATTTTGTGGATCAGTCCGATCGTATCCTTGACCGCCCCAGCGCTCGTGTAGGGGCCGAAATATGCCGATCTGTCCTTCTTTAGCTGACGCGAAAAAAGGACCCTGGGGAATGCCTCCCCCAGCGTCACTTTTATATATGGATACGTCTTGTCGTCCGTAAGCATCGTATTATATTTTGGGCGGTGCTCCTTGATGAGATTGCACTCGAGCACAAGCGCCTCGAGCTCGGAATCCGTCACGATGTACTCAAATCGCGCGATCTTTTGCACCATGCGGTCTTTTTTGATGCCCTCATGGTGGCTCGCCTGAAAATACTGCCGCACGCGGTGGCGCAGCGAGCGCGCCTTTCCGATGTAAATGATCGCATCCTTTTCGTCGTGCATCAGGTACACGCCGGGCTTGCCCGGAAGCTTCGCGAGCTCCTCCTCAAAGTCAAATGCCATGGCTCTCACCCTTCTCGTCCGACGTCTCCGGCGACGCGCCTCCTCCGCCGTCCGGCTGCACGGGCACTTCCTTTTGCGGCGCAGGTGCTTCCTCCGACGATGCGGGCGCTTCCTTTTGCGGCGCAATGTCCCGCTCATCCGAGGGCCCGACGTAGATCACGTCGGCGACCGTTGTGTCCACGGGCTTTTCCTCCGGCTCTGCCGTGCCGTCTGACTCCTTCTTTTCGTCCGGATCAGGCAGGCCCTTCATCTCGCGGAAGATCTTCATGAACTCCTTGCCGGTAATCGTCTCCTTATCATAGAGGTAATCCGAGATGCGGTCTAAAATCTCACGGTTTTCCTCGAGCATCCGCATCGCGTCCGCGTAGGCGGTCTTGATCATCTGCTGGATAACCCTGTCAATCTGCGCCGCGGTCTCCTCGCCGCAGTTTAACACCGGGCGTCCGTCCAGATAGCGGTTCTCCACGGACTCGAGGCTCATCATGCCAAACTCCTCCGACATGCCGTACTGCGTCACCATCGCACGGGCGATGCGCGTGGCCATCTCGATATCGTTGGCGGCCCCGCTCGTAGCAGAACGGAACACAAGCTCCTCCGCGGCGCGCCCCGCCATGTACGTGTTGATCTTGGCGATCAGCTCCTCCTTCGTCTGTAAAAACTTCTCCTCCTCCGGTGTCTGCAGCGTATAGCCAAGCGCGCCCATCGTCCGGGGCACGATCGTGATCTTCTGCACCGGCTCGGTATTCTTTTGCAGTGCGGCCACCATCGCGTGTCCGACCTCGTGGTACGCCACGATCCTGCGCTCCTGGTCGCTCATTGTGCGATCCTTCTTCTCCTTGCCGCCGACCGCCACGATCTCGAACGCCTCAAACAGATCGCTCTGGTTGACAAAGGCCCTGCTGTGCTTAACCGCGTTGATAGCCGCCTCGTTGATGATATTCGCGAGGTCTGAGCCGACAAGTCCCGCGGATGCGAGCGCAATCGCCTCCAAATCCACCGATTCGTCCATCTTCACGTCCTTCGAGTGGACGCGCAGCGTCTCAAGCCGGCCCTTTTGGTCAGGCTTATCCACGATAATCCGCCGGTCAAAGCGTCCTGGACGCAGCAGCGCCTTGTCGAGCACCTCCGGCCGATTCGTCGCCGCCAGGATCAGAAGACCCTTGGACGTGTCAAAGCCGTCCATCTCCGCAAGGAGCTGGTTTAACGTCTGCTCGCGTTCGTCGTTGCCTCCGTAGCGGGTGTCACGACTCTTTCCGATCGCGTCGATCTCGTCAATAAAAATGATGCACGGCGCCTGCTTCTGCGCCTCCTTAAACAGATCCCGCACGCGGGAGGCGCCCACGCCGACGAACATCTCCACAAAGTCAGAGCCGGCCAGCGAGAAGAACGGCACGCCCGCCTCCCCGGCGACCGCCTTTGCGAGCAGCGTCTTTCCGGTTCCGGGAGGGCCAACGAGCAGAGCGCCCTTCGGCAGCTTTGCGCCGATCTGCGTATACTTTTTCGGGTTGTGCAGGAAATCGACGACCTCCTGTAAGGATTCCTTCGCCTCGTCCTGCCCCGCCACGTCCTTGAACGTGACGCCGGTCTTTTTTTCCACATAGATCTTCGCGGTGCTCTTTCCCACGCTCATCGAGCCGCCCATGCGCTTCATCAGAAACGCCATCAATCCCCAGAGCAGCACCAGAGGCAGAAGGAAGCTCACGATATTGTAGATCCAGCCCGCCGTGTTATCGGGAATCTCACCCTTGATCGAAACCTTTGCCTCCTTTAAAATAGAAATCAGATCCTCGTCACCCACATACCCGGTGTAATAGGCCGTGGTGAGCACGTCGTCCCCGCTCTTTTTCGGGGTAATGTCGATCTGCTGCGCGTTCAGCTCGACGCTCTCCACCTCACCCTTTTCCACCATCTCCAGAAACTCGGTGTACGTAATCTCCTTCGCCGTCATCTGCGTCTGCCATTTGCTGATCAGGCTCATAAAAAGCAGCGCCACCAGTGTGATGAGGACAAACATCATGACCATCTGGCCGTTGCGGTTATTCCGGGAGCCGTTGTTGTTGTTTCCACCGCCTCCGCCGTTGTTGTTGCCGTTATTGCTGTTATTCGGATTACCGCCTCCGAAACTGCCATTTTCCATACATGTACCATCTTTCCTGCGCCGGCCCGCCGTCGGACGAACCGTAACATTTTCTTTCTCATTTTTCTTTTTGTGTGTCACGCACTTCCTACCATTATAAGAGCAAACCCCTTCGATTTCAATATGTAGTTTCCGGGTTTTTCGAAACATTTTCTAAACAATCTATAAAATATTTCGGAAATGCGCTGGATTTCTTTCCGGGCGGGAGGTATAATGTCAGTATTA
>CAMTZV010000042.1 GCA_947086625.1 uncultured bacterium
ATTAGACAGGGTTATTCGTCCTCTTTTAAACAAAAATATTATAATCTATGGTTATAACCGCGGTGGGGATTTTGTGCGGTGGTATTTCGATTTTTATTATTCTAAAAAGATCAAGGCGTTTGTGGACCGATGGGCGTTTTCTCCCTCCAACACGATACCGCATTTATGGTGCTTTTATTACATCCATGAACCGGAGGATGTGATTGTGAATGTCACGCCCTACCGTATCCCGGATGAGTTTAACGATACGGGGGAGCGTTGGGATCGCACAGGATATACGGATGAACAGATCGTCAATTTGTGGGATGAAATATATGACAGGGAAACGATATCGGAGCATTCGTATCCGGAGATAACGTTTTATGAATGGCTGGAAGTGAGCTATAAGCTCGATGTTACAAAGACCATACGCAGGCAGTTTGTGGCGGGGGAGGGGCACGGCTATTTTCCTACGGATTTCCGCATGATCTATGAAGGGGTCACGCGGTATGGCTTTGATCCTGAAAAAGACGCGGTACTGGATATCGGCTCAGGCAAGGGAAGCGCGGTTTTTTCTCTTTGCGCAGCCGGGTTCAAAAAAATTGGCGCGGTAGAGTACACGGACAATATCTATGACGTGCTGATTGAAAATTTGGAGAAGCTTGAGCTGGCGTTTGAAGAGCGGGATACAGGTTTTTCTCCGGAAAACGAACTGCAGGGCAGCAGGGTTTTCTGCTATCAGGGCGACGCCGCAGAGATGACGGACGCACTCGATGGCTATAACTGGTTTTTTATGTTCAACCCTTTTCCGGAGGCAGTACTGCGCCGGGTGATTGGGAACATATGCGAGAGCATAAAAAGGAAACCGCGCGTTTGCCATATTTTTTACGCCGAGCCGATCGGCCACTCGTTTATTTTGGAGACAGGGATGTTTGTGCGGAATGGATGTGTAAAATCGGATTATTCGGATACGAGCTATTATGCGTATATTTATGAAAGCAGGGAGGGACTGGCAGATGAGAATTGATGCGTGGAATACACGGCTCGGGGAAGCGGAAGCGCAGGCGGCCTATGATGCGATTATGAGCAGGCATCTGAGCGAGGGAAGCATTGTAAAGGAGCTGGAACATAAAATCGCAGAATTTTTGGGCGTGAAGCACGTGATCTGTGTTCCAAACGGAAGCAGTGCGCTTCTTCTGGCGATGATGGGGATTGGCTTACAGCCGGGCGATGAGGTTATCATACCGGATTTTACCTTTATCGCGACGGGACACGCGCCGAAGCTGTTGGGGGCGGAGGTGATCTGCTCGGATACACAGAGAGAACGTCCGCTGATGGATATCGACAAGGCACTGGATCTGATTACGCCAAAGACAAAGGCGGTCATCCCGGTTGATCTGAACGGAAGGAAAGCCGATATTGACGGCCTGAGGGAAAAGCTTGGAGATTCCGGGATTTATATCGTGGAAGACAGCTGTCAGGCTTTTGGTTCCGGCGGAGAGGGCAGCTATGCCGGAAACCGCGCCGATATCGCGTGTTATTCCTTCGCCGTCACGAAGCTGATGACGACTGCGCAGGGCGGATTTGTCTCTACAAATTCCGACGAGCTAAACGAGCGGATGCGGCTTTTGAAAATGCAGGGCATGAAAAATATATTTGAAAGCGACGTCTATGCGCTGGCGGGCTTTAACCTGAAATATACGGATATTTTAGCGTCGATCGGATTGGTGCAGTTTTCAAAAATGCAAGAGAAAATAAAAGCGGCGAAAACGAATTATAAAATGTATAGCGATGCTTTTTTGCAGCTCGATGGATTTGAGACGATTGCTACCGGAGAGGACGAAGTCATATATACGCCCGACGTTTTGTGCCGTGACAGCAAGGCCGTGAGGGAATATCTGGAAGGCTTTAATATCCAGATCCGTCCCGCGGGAAAGTGCCTGCATCATGCGGATTATTTCTCGGCTTCGAGGCGATGTGAAAACGCACAGTGGTATGAAGAGCATCTGCTGTATATGCCGGGAGGCCCCAATCAGCCACTTGAAAACATTGCGTTCGTCATAGATAAATTGAGGGAGAGAAAGTGAGGCGTGCCGGATGGGTAAAAGCAAGGAGGTCTGGGATCAGGCATTATCCTATATTACAAAGGATGTAGAGGAAATATTGCTGCCGGGCTTTGAGTCGGACGAGGTTATCGGGGATTTCAAGCACTTTATGATGTCTTTAAGCAGATACAAATTTGCGGGAAAGATGCTGGAGGGGAAAAGAAGCGTGCTGGAAATCGGCTGCAATACCGGATTTAAAACGATGCTGCTGTCGCAGTTCGTCGACGTTGTGATTGGCGTTGATTATGAGCAGGAGGCAATCAAATGTGCGAAGGAACGCTTTGAAAATGACAGGCGCACTTATATCTGCGCCGACATACTGGATATGTTGCCGGTCGATAAAAAAGTAGAAAGCGTGGTAGCCCTGGATGTGATCGAGCACATTGCCCCGGATGACGAGCTGAAATTTATGGATGCCGTCGTACGCAATCTGGTTGATACGGGAGTATGCATCATCGGCACCCCTAATATCACGGCAGCCGCATACCAGTCAAAAGAGTCGAAAATGTCACATATCAATCTGTATTCCCATGAAAGATTGAAGCAACTGTTACAAAAGTATTTTGATAATGTTTTTATGTTCGGAATGAACGACGAGGTTGTACATACCGGCTTCCCCGGCATGGCACATTATCTGATTGCGATGGGGGTCGGAAAAAGAAGCCTGTAATTATCTGAAAATGCGGAGGTGTCAGCGATGGGAAATTCAGCATACAGTGATATGAAAATTTTTTATCATACGGAAAAAATTGAAGCAATAAAAAGAAACGAGCGGACAGCGCCGGTTTATGTCAGGATTAAACCTACGAATGTATGCAATCAGCACTGTTATTATTGCGTGTATGCGGATGATCAGGTGTTTGAGAATCGAAGGGTGGACAGAAGAGAATCGATACCGTGGGATAAGATGCAGGAGATTATCAGAGATATTGCGGACATGGGGGTGAAGGCCGTTACGTTTTCGGGAGGCGGAGAGCCGCTGTGCTACCACTCGATCATACCGACGCTTGAGATGGTGAAGGAGGCGGGAATCGATTATTCCGTCATCACTAACGGACAGGAATTGTCGGGGAAAAGGGCGGATTTGCTGGCGGATGCGAAATGGGTGCGGATTTCCATGGACGCTGCGGATTCCGGGACATATCAAAAAATACGGAACGTCGATACATATGAGCGCATAGTAAACAATATCGAAGCGTTTGCCGGCAACAAAAGTGAAACCTGTACGCTGGGGATTAATTTTGTGGTAACGCAGGACAATTACAGGGACATTTACCGTCTGTGTGAAAAAATGAGCGGGATCGGCGTTAATCATATTAAATTTTCACCGCTGATGACAAAAGACACACAGGCCTATCACGCGGGAATTATGGAAGAGGTTGCGGATCAGATTAAACGGGCAGCAGACGATTTCTCCGGGAAGGGGTTTGGGATTGTGGACAAGTATTCCGGCGATATGATGCTGGATGAAAATTTTCAAAAGCAGTACAGCACCTGTTATATGAAATATTTTTTTACCGTTATCGCAGCCGACCAGAAGGTTTATTTCTGCCATCAAAAGGCATACAGGCCGGATGGAATGATTGGGGATATCAGCAGATGCTCTTTTAAAGAGCTGTGGTATTCAGAGGAAACGACAAAGCTTTTTCAGAAGATGGATGCAAAATCGGAATGCAATTTCCGATGCGTATTTGAAGAGCGCAATATGCTGCTGAACCGGTTGTTTGCGTTGGACAGGAACCATATAAATTTCGTTTGAAAGATGAATACAGGATGAATATAGGAGATAAAGGGATGTACCGGGAATATCAGGAGCGGCTGGTTGAAAAACTAAATCAGACGGAGATTACTTTTGAGGGATCGTCCCCGGCGGAATTTGAAATCGGCATGAACCGGCTGGTCGCATTGTTTACTGATGTGAAACGAAACGGGGGCAGGCTCTTTTTTGCGGGAAACGGCGGGAGCGCCGCGATTGCAAGTCATATGACCGTGGACTTTATGAAAAACGGCGGCATGAAAACATACAGCTTACATGATCCTGCCGTTTTAAGCTGCATCAGCAACGATTATGGATATGAATTTGTTTTTTCAAAGCAGATCGAATTTTTGGCGGAAGAAAAAGACCTGTTTGTCGCGATAAGCAGCGGAGGAAGGTCAGAAAATATGATCCATGCAATCGGCGCCGCAAAGCGCAAGCATGTCTCCGTTGTTACTTTTACGGGTTTTTCAGCGAACAATCCCATCAGAAAAATGGGAGATCTGAATGTGTACGTTCCGATCGAACATTATGGGATTGTAGAATCCATTCATAATTTAATGCTCCAGCAGGTCGCCGATGTGCTTCTGGAACGCGACGGGGTAAGCATGTAATACATGGGAGGGATCAGGGATGGAGGGCTTGCGGTACAGACCTGCGGTTTTTCTTGACCGTGACGGGGTTTTAACAGAAGAAAAGGGTTATATCACGAGAACGAGCGACCTGGCCATATATCCGTATGCCCGCCGGTGCGTTGCGCGTATCAGGGAAATGGGATATTTGGCGGTTGTCGTTTCAAATCAGGCGGCGGTTGGGATGGGATTGCTGCCGGAGAAAACGCTGCGGGAAATGAATGAAAAGTTACGGCGGGATACGGGTGTGGATGCGGTTTACTATTGCCCGCACCATCCAAAAGCCGCCCTGGCTGCGTACCGGCTGGATTGCAGCTGCCGGAAGCCTGCGGTGGGATTATTCCGGAGGGCGGCAGCCGATTTTCAAATTGACCTTTCAGGCTCCTATATGATCGGTGACCGTGCGTCGGACATACTGGCCGGAAAGCGCCTGGGGGTGAAGACGGTCTTATTGGAGTCGGGGTACGGGATGGAACGCTTAGAGTTTGATATCACCCCCGATTACCATGCACAGGATCTGCGCGAAGCGTGCGGGCTCATAGCGGGGATCTTGCAGGAAAGAGGTTTGGTATGGGAAAAATAGTTACCGGCGAGCAGTTCCGGGAAATAAAACAGCGTTTCAAAGGTAAAAAGACCGGCTTATGCCACGGCGTATTCGATCTGGTTCATCCGGGGCATCTGGCGCATTTTAAAGAGGCGAAGTCCGTCTGCGACATTCTTGTGGTATCGCTTACGGCTGCAAAATATGTGAGAAAGGGCCCGGACAGGCCGTATTTTGACGATGAGATGCGTCTGGAATTTCTGGAGTCAATCGAATGCATCGATTTTGTCATGCTCTCAAATGATTTTACGCCGGACGACGTCATTGAATGCGTGCGGCCGGATTTTTATTTCAAGGGAGAAGAGTATTCCGTATCGGAAAATGACGTGACGGGAATGATCGACAAGGAGGTTGGGCTGGTACGCGGATATGGCGGGGACGTGTACTATACGACCGGAGAGACGTTCAGCTCCACGAAGCTGATCAACAAAGGCCTTTGCGCCCTGCCGGAGAAGGTGCTGGATTTTTCGGACCGTTTTATCAGGCATTATTCGATCGAGAGTGTGAAAACATATTCTGACCGCGCCAAAAACCTGAAGGTTCTTGTAATCGGAGATGTGATCATCGACCGGTATACATACTGCGCGGTTCAGGGGCTGATGTCAAAGGATATGGGTTATTCGGTGAGATTTCAGGAGGAAGAGGAATTTCTGGGAGGGAGCGTAGCGATTGCAAGGCAGCTGGCTGCGTTTTCCGACCATGTTACGCTCTGCTCCGTGATCGATACACAACAGGATCTGTATGACCGTTTTAGACAGGAACTCGGGGGCCTGATGACCTTGGAGCTCGTGCGAAGCCCTGCGTATTCGACGATCGTAAAGCACAGGTATCTGGAAAAGGATAAAAAACGGGATGATCTGAGAAAAATATTCGCCATAAATAATATACCGGAGTCGGTTAGGATGGAGAATCAGACAGAGCAGGGGTTTCAAAATAAAATCAGGGAGCTGATCGGCGGTTTTGACGTTGTTTTCCTGTGCGATTACGGACATGGCTTAATCAGCGAGGAGACAATAAAAATCATACAGGATCAGGCTGCGTTTCTGGTCTTAAACTGCCAGACAAATTCTACAAATTATGGGATGAATCTTATCACCAAATATACAAAAGCGGATCTGTTCACGTTGGACCAGAAGGAGCTGAAGCTGGCGTACCCGTATTGCGACATGGATGAAAAGGAGGCCCTGGCAAGGCTTGGGGAGCACTTAGGATGCAGCGGATGGCTGACCAGAGGCTCCTCGGGCGCATATGCGCTGGAAGGCCAGAAGATTATGGAGTGCCCGGCATTTGTATTAAAGGTTATTGACACGATCGGAGCCGGAGACGCATTTTTTTCGATCGCGGGTTTGTTTTCGGCGGCCGGGGCGTCCGTGGAGCTTGGCATGTTTATGGGAAACATTGCGGGAGCGCTGGCCTGCAATATTGTAGGAAATAAGCGGTCAATTGAAAAGCCGGATATTTTGAAATACGCGTCTACGCTGTTGAATGTATAAGACATGTCACGAAAAGTCATGAAAAGAAAGAGAGGAAAGCGATGGTTTCATTAGTAACGGGGGGCTGCGGATTTATCGGCTCACATATTGTGGACAGACTGCTGGAGGAAGGACACGAGGTAAGAGTGATTGACAACTGCACGACCGGCAGAAGAGCAAACCTTGCGCATCACGCGGACAACCAAAAGCTGACGGTATTTGAGCTGGATATCCGCGACAAAAACGCGATTGCCCCGGTTTTTCAGTCCGTCGACTACGTGTTTCATCTGGCGGCGTTAGCAGACATTGTCCCGTCGATACAAAAGCCGGCGGAGTATTATACGTCGAATGTTTTAGGGACATTTCACGTTTTGGAATGTGCAAGGAGCGCCGGTATAAAGAAACTGGTCTATGCGGCTTCATCGTCATGCTATGGCATACCGGATCTGTATCCGACGCCTGAAACCGCTGAAATCAGGCCGCAATACCCGTATGCCCTCACAAAACGCTTAGGGGAGGAAACGGTGCTTCACTGGGGGACGGTGTACGGATTGCCGGTCGTAGCGCTGCGCCTGTTTAATGTGTACGGGACGCGTTCCAGAACGTCGGGCACGTACGGTGCTGTCTTCGGGGTCTTTCTGGCGCAGAAGCTGGCCGGAAAGCCGTTTACCGTTGTAGGAACCGGAGAGCAGACGAGGGATTTTACCTATGTAACCGATGTCGCTGACGCCTTTTATACGGCGGCGCTTTCGGATGTCGTGAATGAATCGTTTAACGTGGGGAGCGGAGGGACCTATTCGGTCAATGAGCTGTGCGGCTATCTCGGTGGCGAGAAGGTGCATATACCGAAAAGGCCGGGAGAACCGGACTGCACGTTTGCGGACGTGACAAAGATTGAAAGGGCGCTCGGCTGGAAGGCAGGCGTATCGTTTGAAGACGGGATTAAAAAGGTCGTCGAAAATATTGATTACTGGAGGGAAGCGCCGGTCTGGACGCCCGATTCGATTGCGGACGCGACACAGGACTGGTTTCGATATTTAAGCTGAACGGTCACGATTGGAAAGAGAGGGAATGTACATATGCTGGAGTTTTCAAAGATTGACAGGGATTTTTCCATATACAGGAAAAATCAGGTGTATTTGTTCGGTGCGTCCGCGGCGGGAGCAAAGGTAAAAACCATTTTAGAAAAGAACGGAATTCACGTGAGAGGAATTGTGGACAACGATGAGAAAAAGCGCGGGTCTAAATTTTATGGAACCGGTGTGATTTCGTTTTCTGATTTTGCGGCGATCAGTAAGAAGGAGCAGGATCTCATCGTGCAGATCGCAAGCACTTATGAAAGGGAAATTGCGGAACAACTGGAAAAAAACGGGATACGCAATTATATATTTTATACGGAGTTTGTTTTGCGCATCGCACAGCTTGGAAGATATTTGATCGCAGAAAAAGACGATGTTTTAAAAAACTGTTTTTATGAAAATGACTGGACGCGCACATTTTTATATACAATGGACGATCTTCAGAATGATTATCTGGAGAAAAAGAAATTATTGCAGACAGACACATTCGATTTTATGCTGTCCCCGCCAAAGGTCGGAAATGATACCATCTACCGTTCGTTTAAGAAAAATAACAGATTTGTAATAAATTTTCGTCATTCCTACAAATTTCTG
>CAMTZV010000043.1 GCA_947086625.1 uncultured bacterium
GGCGCTTGCGGTTCGTGTAGCTGTCCACGTCCGGCGCCTCTAAAATGGAGCTGTCCATGTTGGAAACGGTAATATATTTGATCGTGCTGTTGCCCGACGCATCCGTTGCCATAACGGAATAAGTCCCGTTTCCGGTCGCCTCAAAGCTCTGCGACGCGAGTATGCTCGACGCCCCGCTCCATGAGCCGGAATCCGCCGTCAGCACGCCCGGGAAATATTTGAGCGCCTTTACGCCAGAGGCGTCCGACGCCTCTGCCACAACCTTTACATTGTGGTTTGTCCTCTTCGTGTTTGCAAGCCCAAGCACTAAAAGCGGCCCCGACGTATCGGTATACGCCTGCCCGAGCGCCGCCTGGTAATAGCTGTATTTTCCGGTCGTCTCAAGCGTTTTCACAAACCACGGCTTCGCGCTCGCGACATCCACGGACGAGGGCCCGGATTTGAGCAGATAGCCTGTCGCCTCCGGCATGCTGATCCTCCAGTTGTCGTCGGCCTTCACGTTAAATTCACCCTGCGCGCACTGCTCTCTCACGTACTCCTGGAGCAGCGTGTTATTGTAGCCTTTAAGCATGTTCCCGCGCACGATCTTCTGCTCGGTAATGCCTGCCACGACAGACATGTTGGCGGCAAGCTGTGAGCTTACCATGACAAACCGCTGTGAATCCGTGACCTCCACGCCGTTGCAGGTCAGCTTTGTAATCCGGTGCGCATTGCTGTTTAAGAGCACGCCGGATTTTCCGTAGCGGACCGGCTGTGTCACGTCGATCTCGTATTCCACCCCGTCGAACACGTGGTAATTCGCCCAGTTTTCCAGCCATTCATCCCGCAGAAGCGGCGTCAGTCCCGCGTCCTCCACGCGCTCCGCCACCCGCGTATCCGTCCAGCTGACACCCGACGCCTGCGCCGGATTCTGGTAGGCGGACGCCGTCCGCCATTCGATCCACTCCCGAAGCTGCGCGCCCGTGATCCAGTAGACAGACGTGCAGTCGCGGTTCCAGTCCTGCACGTTTAACGTGTCCTTCACCGTAAAATTGTCTTTGATATCGATATAGTTATTCGCGGACTGGTAGCCTGCCATGTGGTAATCCGTGCAGGCGATCACCGGGAGATCGGCATATTCCGGCGCATACATATGGATGTACTCGATGCCAAAACGGATCTTCGACTCGTTTGCCGCCTGTATGGCCGCGTTGTCCTCGAGCGTCGCAAAAAAATTGTTGATGGACGATGACACGGTCCCCAGGTTCGTACTGTAAATCCTGTCAAACTGCTTCTGGTAAGCATTGTTCAGACTGACGATGGAGGCATCCGGTTTTGTGGTATTTTTTACCATCTTCAGCTTCGCGCTCTTCGAGACAACCGTCACCTTTCCGTTTGTAAATTTCAGCTTTAAATCCGCGATGCCGATGCCCGCGCCATGATCCGCCACGCTCACGGCAGCCTTGCCGTTGATCATGCCGTCCTTACTGATCCCCGGATACTCGTAATATTTCTGAACGTTCGCATCGGAGGACGGGAAATTCACATGATCGTCGCCCATCATAATCGCGTCGATCCCGTCGACCTTCGAGAGCGCATACACCGCGTCCGACGAAAAATCCATGTACTGCTCCGCCCCGATACCGCTGTGCGCCAGCGCCACGATCACATCGACGTTTTTCTCCTTCAGCTTTGCCACCTGCTGTTTTGCGCTCTCCACGATATCCTCCACCACGAGCACACCCGTGTGGTTATAGTGGGACGTCAGCATCGGGTCGGTCACGCCAAACAAACCGATGCGCACCTTCTTTTTCACGCCCTTTGTCGTCGTCACCGTCTTTGTGAGCACCTTGTTTTCCGCCCAGACAGGATTTTTTGTCTTTGCGGAAAAGACATTCGAGACGACCACCTTCTTGTTCAGCCCCGCGTCCTTTAACGCCTCTTTGATATACTCGTAGCCGTAATCAAAATCGTGATTGCCGATCGTGATCGCGTCATAGCCCATCGTCGCCATCTCCGCATACATGTACTCGGTTCCCGTGACTGCGCCGTTCATGATGCTGTCCGAGCCGTAGCCGTACACGGTATCGCCGATGTCCAGCGTGAGCGTCGCCCCGTATTTGAGCGACTTCCGCGCATTTTTGATGAGCGTATACACCTGTGCAAGGCTCCCGAGCGGATGCTCGGACGCGGAATCATAGTTCAGATTCACACTCTGCCCGTGCAGGTCCGTCGTCGAGATGATCCTCAGCGTTGCAGTTCCCTCATTCGCTGCCTGCGCCTGTGTTGCCGGCAAAACGCCGATCACCAGCCCCAGACTGAGTACCAGCGCGGCAGCCCGTTTGCATAGTCGTTTTCTGTTCCACATAAAATACTCTCATTCCTCCTTAAAACTATTGCAGCCAATTTCGGCCGCGAACCTTCTTCGCTTTTCCAGTTTAACACAACTAACTTCCCGGGGAAACCTCTTTTCCACAATTTTAACAAAAAATACAAAATACCCTGCGTTTAACTTTCCCCTTCGCCTTTGACGATATACCGAAAATATGATATTATTATGTGCAAACAATGCAAAGCAGAAAGGGGTTCCGATGAAAAACATCTACATCCGCGCGGGAATGTCTCCGTTCGAGAGCTTTCCCGCCGAAAAGATTTTGTTGAATAATTCCATAGGCACCAACGTGGGGAACTTTTTATATGTATATGGTATTCTGCGCAATATCACACAGATGGATACTGCGATCACGCCCAATTATTACAAATCCGGCTACACGGATGAAGAGATCGACGAGATTAACCAGACGCAGGATATTTTTATCATCCCTCTGGCGGACGCGTTCCGCGACAACTTTGTCGGCTCGCTGAAGGCGATGACAAAGCTTGTGAAAAAGCTGACGATCCCGTGCGTCATCATCGGCGTCGGGCTGCGCGCGCCCTTCGAGCCGGACTTTTCCGAACCCTACAGCTTTGACGGGGCGGTAAGGGACTTTATCGGCGCCGTCCTCGAGAAATCCGCGATGGTCGGCGTGCGCGGCGAGATCACGAGCGAATACCTCTCCCACCTTGGCTTTGTGGAGGGAAAGGACCATATGGCGATCGGCTGCCCGTCCATGTATACCGCAGGGCCGGCGCTTCACATCCGCGAGACAACGATCACAAAGAGCTCCCGCGTCTGCATCAACTCCTCAGTCACCTCGCCGGATAACGTGCACGAGTTTCTTGAGCGCGTGACAAAAGAGTTTGACGACTGGCATTTTGTGCCGCAGGTGCTCAGCGAGCTGCGTCTGCTCTACACCGGCGCGCCCTACAGCGCAAAATGCAACCCGCTCTACCCGCGCCGCATTACGGATAAGACCTACCGCGAGGGCAGAAGCGAATTTTTCCTGAATCTGCCGACATGGTTTGATTACATGGCAAAGGCGGACCTCTCCGTCGGCTCGCGCCTCCACGGCAACATCGCCGCAACGCTCGCAGGCACGCCGAGCATCCTCTTTCCGAAGGATGCGCGCGTCCGCGAGCTCGCCGACTACCACGAGCTCACCCGTGTCAACGCCGCAGATATCAACGCGGACACCGATATCTGGGAGATGATTCACACCGCCGATTTCCAGTCTCCGTGCCGCAGGCAGGAGGAAAACTTCAACCGCTTCCTCGGATTTCTTGAGAAAAACGGCATTCCGCATATTTATGAAAACGGCGTGCCCGAGACAATTCCGTTCATGGAGCGCATGAAGGAGGTACCGCTGCAGCCTCCGGTGACGACCTTTGCAAAATGCTCCCTCGAGGAGATGTCCGCGCGCTTTGAGCGCTTTTATCCGCCGTATGAGCGCAAGCTCAAAAAAGCCGCTGTCCCTGCGCCAAAGCCCGCGCCAAACCCGGCGCCCGCAAAACCGGATCCGGCAAGGCGCATTCTCGGGAAGCTTCTTGGAAAATAGACAGATACGCTCACAAAACGGGCAGGGAAAAGTTCCCCTGCCCGTTTTCTTATGCACACGCCCGCGTAAAGGAATTTGCTGCTGGCGCAGCACGCGGGCGGCGCGGCGAGTAGGGAAGATGAATCTTCTCTACTCGATGATTCCTCCACTACCAGCCAATCGACGCGCGAAGATTCTGGATCAGCGTATCCATATCTCCCTCCCGGAAAATGCTGCTCGTTCCCGCGACAAAAATGTCGGAGCCGTTCGCATACAGCTTCGCCGCATTTTCGCACGTGATGTTTCCGTCCGACTCGATATACACGTCCGGGTAGCCCATCGCATCGAGATACTTCCGCACCCGCGCGGTTTTTTCGATCGTGTGCGGCACGATCGCCTGTCCCGCAAAGCCCGGGTTCACGTTGAGCACAAGGACACCCGCAATGTAATCCCTGACCTCCTCGAGCACCTGGATCGGCGTCCCCGGATTGATCGCAATGACCGGGATGACGCCGCGCTTTGCCAGATAGTCCAGGCATTTGTGGATGTGGTGCGTGCCCTCATAGTGGAACGACACATGCTCCCCCGGCTGAAAGTCGAACCAGTCGAGCTTGTCCTCCGCCCGGTCGATCATCAGATGGCAGTCGATCGTGATATTCGTCCGCGTCCGCAGCCTGCGCAGAAAATCCGGCCCGTAGGCGAGGTTCGGCACGAACGTGCCGTCCATGACGTCCACATGCAGGTATTCCACCCCGTTGCGCTCAAATATTTGCAGGTAATCCATGATCTGGTCAAATCCGGCGCACATGATCGACGCGGATATTTTTCCTTTTTCTCTCATCTCTGCTCCTTTTTTCTTACGTCCGCCCTTCTCAGCTTAAGATCAGCTGGTCGATCACGCGGTCTGTCGCCTTGCCGTCGGTGTACGTGAAATTTTTCTTCACGAACGCCTGCAGTGCCTCCTTCGAGTATTCCTCCTTCTCGAGCGCCTCCAGCAGCTCGTCGAACCGCTTGACAATCTTGCCCGGGACGGTGTCCTCATACGTCTCGTAAAAGTCCCGCGTCGCCTCATACATTTTCTGGTCAAAGGCAAAGAAGTACATCGGCCTGCCCTCGAGCAGGGAGAACTCGTAAATGATCGACGAGTAGTCCGTAATCAGCGCATCCACGATAAAGAGGATGTCGTTGACCTCGCGGTAGGAGGCCGCATCGCACATATAGTCCTTATATTCCTCGGGAATCTCAATCTGCTCGCGCACAAACGGATGCATCTTGATAATCAGATACTCGTCGCGCTCCTTCAAAAATCTGCCCCACTTCTCAAAATCGATTTTCTCAAACGGGAAATACGCGTTCAGCGCATTGTCGCCGCGGAACGTCGGCGCATAGAGGTAAACCCGCTTCGCCTCCTTTGCGCGGGGGAACTCCTCATACATGCGCGCAATCGTTTTCTTTTTGTACTCCTCGTCAAAGAAAATGTCCGTGCGCGGAATGCCGACCGGATAAAATTTGCTCTCGTCGATGCAGAAGCCCTCCGCGTGATGCAGCGCGGAATGGTACGAGCTGACCGGCATGTGCGTGTAGCACTTGTGGACGCGCGTGTTTAAGGGCGGCGCGCCGGGCTTGTCCATACGCTCAAAGCCGAGCGACTTAAACGCGCCGCAGGCGTGCCAGAGCTGGATCACCTTCACCCGCGGATCGTAGTCAAACTTATAGATATCCGGATAATAATCGTCAATCAGGATGATATCGCTCGTCGCCAAAAGCTTCGTAAACCGGAACTTTTTCGCAAAGCTGCGCTTCGCGTCGATGCTCGGCTTAAAGTCAAAGAAAAATCTGAACTGTTTGTCCAGCCCCCGCTCGACCATGCGGTCGTACACAAACTGTTCGTTTCCGCTGATCTCGGCGCGCGAGCCGGACGCAAACAAAATCCGCGTGCCGTCATACTTCGCGCGCTTCCGGTAATGCGCGAACACCCGGAGCGAAAACCAGTGCGTGATCTCCCAGAGGTTATGCCTTAAATTATTTTTAAACCGATTGAATGATTTCTTTATGAAAAAGACCCTCGGCTTTGGAATCGCCACGCGCACATGCAGAAAATACGCCCCCGTATCCAAATCCACGCCCGAATAGCCCCGGAAATAATGCCCGCTGTTCCGGTAAATCACCACATTCAGCGGGTTATCCCGCTCGGTGTTCAGCTCCGGCTCATAATCCGGCGCAAACCTGGCGTCCGCCAGCCTCTTTTTTCCGTCATATGCCGTCAGGTAATAGCTGCCCGGCTCCATCGGCGCCTCGCCATTGACGCTTAACACGTTCATCGACAGGTGGAATTTATTGCCGTCCCAGTCCAGATGCTGCGGCTTCGTACGCTCGCCGGTCATCTCGTTCCAAAACTCAAGCTGGGGCATTTTTCCCTTTGCGGGAACAACCTCGCCCCACATATGAAAAATAATGCGCTTAAACTCCACCCGATGAAGCAGTATCGTTGTCTCTTTCTCCATAGATTCTCCTTGTCTGTCCCTTTCTCTATTCGTCCTCGCCGCCGATCTCAAGCATGATCTTCAGCAAAAATTCTCTTCCCTTTTCCCCATGGATGAGCGCAAACGCTTCCTTATATTCATCCAGAGAAAACCGGTGCGTGATCAGCTGTCCGAAATCAAAGCTGCTGTTTTTCATCCAGTCCGCGACGGTCGCCCAGTCGTTCGCCTGCGCGCTGAAGCTGCTGTTCCAAGAGCCCATCAGCTTCTTTTGCTTGCGCAGGATCGACCAGTAAACATTTTTCTCCATCGCGAGATCGCCCTTCGGATTTCCGAGCAGCACGATCCGCCCGAAGGTGCCCGCCAGATCCACGGCGCGTTCGATCGTCGCATTGGAGCCGACCGCCTCGAACACCACATCAAAGCCGTCGCCGCCGCTAAGCCGCTGCGCCTTTTCGCGATAAGCCTCATCCGTCAGATTGACCGTCTCAAAGCCGAGTCTTTTCGCATAGTCAAGCTTATCCCCGGAACGCCCGAAAATCACGACCCTATCCGTCAGATTTTTTGCAAAGGCTCCGACTAAAAACGCGATCGTCCCGGTTCCGACGACGGCCACTGCCTCTCTCTTTTGAATGGCCCCGATCTGCACCGCGTGAAGGCTCACCGCCGACGGCTCGCTGAGCGCCGCCGTCGCATAGGGAACCGTTTCATCAAACGGCACCAGATTCCACACCGGCACGACAAGATATTCCGCAAACCCGCCGTCACAGCGGGAGCCAAAGTAATTGTAGCTGCTGCACTGTGCGTACTGCCCCTTTTTGCAGGCGTCGCACGTCATGCACGGAAGCATCGGAAAAACGCTCGCGCGCCGCCCGAGCAGGGACTCGTCCACGTCGTCCGCGGCCGCCACGATTTTTCCCGCAAACTCGTGGCCCGGGATCGTCGGAAAATGATATGTCCCGGTCACAAACACGCGCTCCCGGTCGCTCGAGCAGATACCGCACGCTTTGACCTGCAGCAGCACGCTGCCCGCCGTAAGCTTTGGCACAGGCACCGTTTCCAGGCGCAGATCCCCGACGCCGTGCAGCACGAGCGCCCGCATCTCTTTCGGATATTCGTCTATGATCTTTTTCATGTCCTTTTCCTTTCCTGCTACTCGCCCTTCTTCTCTTTCTCTTTTGCAAGGACGCTCTGCACAAGCGCAAGGTCGCTGTCCGTTGTGATCTTGAAATTGATCGTGTCGCCGGGAATCATGTGGATCGGCTGACCGTTCATCGTACAGATCTGCGACGTGCCGACGATGACCTTTCGCTGCTCGTCGGTGAGCGCCGCCTGCATGTCCAGAAAATGCTTTAAATTAAAGCTGTCCGGCGCCTGTCCGTGAAAAATCTCGGAGCGCACCGGTATATCGTCCACAACCGTCCCGGAGACGGAGTGGAGCATCGTATCGCTCGCCGGAACCGCCGCCACGCACGCGCCGTACTTCGCCGCCGCGTCGATGCTGTCATTTAAAATCTGCTGCGTCACAAACGGGCGCGCCGCATCGTGGATAACGATCACGTCGTCCTCCCCGATCCCGTGGTCTGCCTCGATGGCATCGGTCACGTTGTGAATCGTGTCCATGCGCTCTTTTCCACCGAGCAGAATCCGTATTTTTTCAGTCGCCGCTACCCGCTTCGCCACCAGCTGTTTCATATACTGTTCATAGTCGGGATGCACGGCGATGTACAGATAGTCAAACCGTTCCACCGCCAGCATATGCTCGATCGTGT
>CAMTZV010000044.1 GCA_947086625.1 uncultured bacterium
ATTGCATTGTAAACGCCCTGGCCGTACAGGTCATAGTAGACAACAACGCCGTCCACGTCCTCGCGCTTGATGCTCTGTAAGTAAGCGGCCATGACCGTATTGGCGGAATCGGAGGAATCCTGAAGCGGCTGTACCTCGCCGACTGTCTCGATCTTTCCTGCCGCCTCATACTCCTGCCAGCCGACCTCGCGGCGGTCAAACGGGGAATTGTAATTCGGGCCTCTCCACACCTTGATCAGACGGACCGGGCCTTCCTCGCCTCTGGCTGCCTTCGCCTCGATCTGCTGGTCGAGCAGTACGGTGACAAGGCTGGCATCCTGCTGGAACATCTGTGTCACGCCCTCTAACTTCTGGTACTCACCGTCCGCATAGAACTGCGTGTCAAAGGTGACGATCTTCATGTCCGGGTACTGCTCCGTGATCTCCTTTAAGAATACATAGGAGCCGTCCTGGTTGCCATGGCTGACTAACAGGCCGTCATATCCGCCGGACGCACAGGTGCGGATCGTATCCTGCCACTTGTTGAAATCGCCGTCGCAGAAGAAGAAATCAAACTGTACGCCAAGCTTCTCGCACAGGCTTGCGCACGAATCCTTCCACATCTGGAAAATGGATGCCGAGGGCATAATCATGATGTAGGCTACCTTCTTGCCTGCAACCGGAGAAGCGCCGCCCGCGTCGTCTGCCGGAGCATCCGCCTGATCGCCCGCATCGTCCGCCGGCTCGTCCCCTGCATCGTCCTGCTTGTCATCAGCGGGCTGATCCGTCTGCGCAGGGGCGTCCGTCTTTTTGTCGTCGCCCGAACCGCAGCCTGCAAGCATCGTAACCGCCATCGCTGCACACAGCAGCAGACTGAATAACTTTTTCTTCATAATGTAACCTCCTGTTAAATTTGATTTGTAGAAAGCGCACAAATTGTTTTTTTGTGGTTCCTGTCTAAAAGTATAGCATTTCTTGTCGAAAAATCAATATTTTCTTTTGTTTATTTCTTATTTTTGGTAATTATGCCTTTGTTTAGTTTTGTTTAGTTCATTTTTGGTCGAATGTTTATCATTTATTTAGTAGAATGTTTATCTATCTCCGCTTGCGCAATGATTCCTGTTGTAAATTTCCACAATTATCTCTTCTGTTTTTCTTTCCTGTTTCGGGAGTCTGCCTATATTCGGCATCTTTTTTTGTGGTTTTCTGTACATTTTCACTAAACAACGGCATTTTTATATACTAAACGAGTTTAACGTCACGGAAAGGTGCTTTTGTACAATTTTTCGGGAGACGCCCGGCAACAAATTTCCTTACGCGGGCGTGCGCAAAAAAAGCCCGGCATCTGCCAGGCTCTGAAGCTTCATTTTTTTAATCACATCTTTAAAAATCACATTGCGGCGCGGTACACCTGTATGACGTCCCCCGCGCGCGCTTTCCCGATGTTGGTATCCATGCACGCATCCGCGACCGCCAGCTTTGCCAGCGCCGGGAAATCCGATTCCTTCACGATTTTCAGCTCCCGAAGCCTCCCCGGGATGCCGACCTCCCCCGCAAGCGCACGGACCGCGCGCACGACCTCGTGAACCATGCTCATGCCCGGCTCCTCCCGGATGCCAAACGCCTTCCCGATCTTTTTGAACCGGCCCTGCGCCTGTAAAAACTGCCCGTTGTATTCCAGCACATACGGCAGGAGAATCGCGTTGCAGACGCCGTGGGGCAGGTTGTAAAAGCCGCCCAGCGCGTGCGCCATCGCATGCACCATGCCAAGGCCCGCGTTGGAGAACGCCATGCCCGCCACATACTGCGCGTACGCCATCATCTCTCTGGCCTCTTCGTCTGTGCCGTCCCGCACGGCGCGGGGCAGGTATTCGCGGATCACGCCGATCGCCCAGTAGGCGTCCTTGTCCGTCAGCGGCGTGGCGCGCCATGTCATCGCCGCCTCGATCGCATGCGTTAAGGCGTCCATACCGGTTGACGCCGTAAGCCCCTCGGGCATGGAAATCATAAAATCCGTGTCATTGACGGCGATATCCACGATGCAGTTCGCATCAACCATACACATTTTGCTGTGCCGCACATCGTCCGTCACAATATAAAAGCATGTCACCTCGGAGCCGGTGCCCGCCGTCGTGTTCACGGCGATGACCGGCATCCCCGGGTGAACGGACTTCTCCACGCCCTCGTAATCCTCCACGCGTCCGCCGTTTGAGAGCACGATGCCCGCCGCCTTGCACGTGTCGATGGCGGAGCCGCCGCCTACAGCTACGAGCACCTGTGCGCCTGACGCCTTTGCCGCTTCGATACACGCGTTTACGATCCCCACCGTCGGGTTCGGCGCCACACGGTCGAAAAGCGCATACTCCGTCCCCGCCGAGGCGAGTACCCCGCCCACCCGGGATACGACACCCTGCTCCGCCAAAAATTTGTCCGTCACGATCAGTGCCCGCCGAAATCCTCGCTTTTTCAGCTCGTCCGGCAAGAGCGAAATCGCACCCCTGCCGAAAAAGCTCGTCTTCACCGCATTGATCCTCTCTGCTCCCATACTGCTGCCCTTTCCTGATTTTACCCGCTGTTTTTTGCACGCTGTTTTTGCCCGCTATCCGAGCCGGTTGATCTGCTCCTGCGCGTCCGCCATCGCCTGCGCCGCCGTTTTATTTCCCGCAAACGCCTCCGCGATCTCGCGGTAAAAAATGCCGTTCTTTTCCCCCGCACATTCCATGTCCGGCAGGGGCCTTGCAGCGGAAAACATCTTTTGCTGGCAGCCGTACCACGGATAGGTGCTCTCTCCCTTCTCATAGCTCTCCCGCCGCACCGGTGCGCCGCTCACGCTTCCGGCAATCCGGTCAACCGCCGGGCTTCTCAGATAAGCCAGAAAGCACTCCGCCTCCTCCTTCTTTTCGCTGCGCGCGCTCACCGCAAACGACCAGCTCACATTCCACGCCGTCGAAAACGTCGCAAAGCCAAGATCGTCTTTGTCCGCACAGCCGTCGGCGAACACCACGCCCATCTGCCCGCTCCACGTCACGGCAAGCGAGGCCGCATGTTCGCGGATCGCCGCCGCCACCTGCTCGTTTCCGAAGTGCTCTGTCCCGGCAACGGCAATTTCCTTTAAACCACAATACTGCTCCAGCCCGTCGATGACGCCCGGCGCATTGCAGACGGCGCGCGCTCCCTCGTACACATCCCCGCCGTTCATCCGAAGGAAGGGAAGCGCATCCGTAAAAATCTCCGACGCGTCCGCCTTGAGCGCAAGCGACGGCTTTCCGGTTTTTGCCGCGATCGTCTTTGCCGCCTGCACAAACTGCTGCGGTGTCACGACATCGCCCCACGCTTCCCCGAGACACTCCCGCAAAACGCTTTTGCGGTAGGTGACGATATGTCCGTCACAGAACGACGGGGACAGATACGTCTTCCCGTCCAGCGTCATCTCCCGTGCAATCACCGGCAGAATGTCCTCAAAATCGTAGTCAAGCTGCGCCAGATACCCTTTGCGTATCAGATCACAGGCCCACAGATGGCCCGCCGCCATCACGATATCATAGTCCGCCCTCCCTGCAAAGACGTCCATCATCGTGTCGTAATAATGCTCCCACGGGACGACGTCAAAATCCACCGCCCCGTCAAAGCCCTCCAGTATGCCGTATTTTTGATCCACGTAGGCGGACACCGCCGGGTCACCCACCGCAAGCACCTTCAGCCCCTTCTCACTCATACCGCACCTCCATCTCAGACAATCCGAAGCCCGCCGTCCGCCAGCTGGCATCTGCGGAACCTCGTAAAGCTCTTTGCGCACGTCAGCCCCTCGCCCGTAGGCCCCGCGATCGTCATCGTCGCATGGCCCTCGCCGCCGATGCCGACGCCCTTTAGCGTCGCGCCGTTTTTCACGAAAATCGTCGTCTCGATTTGCTTCGCAAAATAAGTCATATTGTCCACATTTTTGGAAAACATGGACGCCGTGTGGCGGTTGCCGCTCTCCGCGATGAGCGCATAGCCCGCTGCCTCCTTAAAATCGCGGCAGCTAACAACCGGAAGGATCGGCATGAGCTGCTCCACCAGCACAAACGGATGGTCGTGCGGCACCTCGCAGACGAGCAGCCTCGTATCTCTTTTTCCGGAAACGCCGAGCTGCTCTAACATCAGGCCCGCATCCTTTCCGACCCACTTTTTGTTGACGGAATACGCGCCGTCCCTCTGCAAAAACACGATGTCAAGCAGCGCTTTTGTCTGCGCGGCGCTTAACACGTATGCGCCCTCGCGGGCCATGGCCGCGACCAGCTCCCGCGCGACCGATTCGACCGCAAACACCTCCTTCTCCGCCAGACACAGCAGGTTGTTGTCAAAGGACGCGCCCCGGAAAATTTCTTTTGCCGCCAGCGCAATGTCCGCCGTCTCGTCCACCACGACCGGCGGATTGCCCGCGCCCGCCCCGATCGTCTTTTTGCCGGAGCGAAGCAGGGCGTTCACCATCGGCATACCTCCCGTCCCGACCATCAGCCGGATTTTCGGGCTGGAGGTGAGGATGTCGACCGTCTCCATCGCAGGCTCCGCCGTCATCGTAATCAGGCCCGCCGGCCCGCCGTTTTCCACGATCGTATCGTGCAGGATCTGAAGCGCGTAGGCACAGGTGCGCTTCGCGCCCGGGTGTACGTTGAAGACGACCGCGTTTCCGCCCGCGATCATACTGATCGTATTGTTAATGATCGTCTCCGTCGGGTTCGTGGAGGGCGTGATCGCGCCGATAACGCCGTACGGCCCCCGCTCCTCCAGCATCAGCCCGGCGTCGCCCGAAACCGCGTCCGTCTTTAAGCACTCCGTCCCCGGCGTGCCGTTGATGACCGCGATGTGCTTCGCAACCTTGTCCTCAAAACGGCCCATGCCGGTCTCGTCGCGCACGCGGCGCGCAAAATCCTCGGCGTGCGCAAGGCTCACCGCGCGGATTGCCCCTATGATGCGCTCCCTGTCCTGCAAGCGGTAATTCATATACCAGTCCTTCTGCGCCGCATACGCGGCGTCGATCGCATCCTCACAGCGCGCAAACACGCCGCGGTCGCCCTGTGCGGGCATATTCCCTGTCCCCGGCTCCTCCATCCCCGCCAGCACATGCCTGACGATCCGCGCAACCTCATTTGCAGTAATATCCATGACAAACCTCCCTTGTGATCACCCGCGTAAAGCACACGGCATTCGTTCTTTCTCTTTGTTTCTGTCTTATTTTTCGCTAAAATCTCTTGATTTTCGTGCTTTTCCGATGTTTAGATACAAAAAATTATAGCATTATGCATAGGTTTGTCAAGGTATTGATCTTTATTTTTCTTTGTTTATTTTTGTTTCTCCCGATTTCTCCTTTTGTCCGCCGCTGATCCCGAGCAATATCCGGCTCTCCCACAGCGCACAGGCCGAATCATAATCGAATTCCACGGTCTGTATGTTCACCCCGGGGTAGCGCTCGTGAAGCTTCTTTCGGACGCCCCGCCCGCACACATGGCTCACCAGACAGTCAAAGGGGTGCACGATCAGAATATTTTCACAGCCCTTTCCGACCAAGTCTGCCGTCTCCGCCGCGACGAGCCACCCGTCCCCCGCATGGCAGCCCCTGTCGATAACGGGTGCGGCCAGCGCCCTCAGCTCTGCAAAATCCGCATCCGGCACAAAGCCGCCCTCCGCAACGCTCTCATTCAGATCGCGCTGGATACGGCCCAGGTAGCCAAGCAGCGCACCGCACGCCCTTTGCTCCATCCGCCCTGCGCCGCGAAGCCCGCGCTCCTCCCGCTCGCTGTCCACGAGATAGATGCAGTAATTGACAAATCCGCCCATGCGGTACGCGCAGTCCTGCTCCTGCAAAAGCCGTTCCAGATGCCTGTTTCCGATGGGTGAAAACTTCATATAGATCTCCCCCGTAATCCCGACCCGACGAAGCGTGCGCCCCTCCACCGGGATCGCCGCAAAGTCGCGGACGATCTGCCGGTAACGCTCCTTTCGCCTCTTCGCCGAAAGATTGTTCCCGGCCCGGATATCCCCGCAAAGCCTGCGGTTCCAGCGCTCCATGCAGGCCCCCGCCTCGCCGCGTCTTCGCTCGTACGGCCGCACCTGCTGGTAAAGCGTCATCAAAAGATCGCCGTAGCACACGGCCGCGGCGGCGCGCAAAAGCAGTCCCGGCGTGATCGCAAAGCCCGGATGCCGGTGCTGCCCGAAGGCGTTGAGGGAGATGACCGGGATGTGCTTATACCCGGCCCTTTTCAGACTTTCAATGATCAGATGGTAGATGTTTCCGGCGCGGCACGCGCCCCCGGCCTGCGGCTCCATAAAGGCGATCCGATCCGGGTCAAACCTTCCCGAGCGGAGCGCCGCCAGCACCTGCCCCAAAATGAGCACGGTCGGCAGGCAGTAATCCCCGCTGATAAAGGGCAGCGCATACCCGGGCAGATCCCGCTCCTCCGGAAGTATTTCCAGACGGTAGCCGCAGCCGGCAAACGCCGCCTGCAAAAGCGCATTGTGGTAATGCAGCATATCCGGCAGCAGGATCGTGTGCGTGCGCTTCATCTCTTTTGTAAACGTTGCCCCAGGCGTTTTTTTCACGGCTGTTTTTTCCCCCCTTTGCCCTGCTGCGGACGAATACATCCGGCCAGGGATAAAACGTCATGGCTTTCTATCAGGAAGCCATTGGATAAACGCTGTCTTATCCGTGCTGTTATAGCCCGCGTTTCTGTAAAAATCCAGCGTCTTTTTCTCGCTGCTTCCTGTCAGCAGCATCATTTTATAGCAGCCGCACCGTTCTGCGATCCCTTTTGCATATGCCAGACATTCGGACGCCAGGCCGCGCCCTCTGTAATCCGCGTGGGTAACGACATTTTCCAGAAAAGCGTACGGGCGTACCTGCCTCGTCAAATTCGGGATAATCACGCACACGCACGAAGAGACGATGCGCCCGTCGATCTCATTCACAATCAGATGATGGTTTTCATCCTCTCAAATCTGTTTCCACGTATCCGACAAATGCTCCGAACCTTCGGGGACGGATTCTTCGTGTAAATATAAATACAGCTCTAAAATTCCTTTTAAATCTTCTTTTCCGGCTTCCCGTACCATTCTGCTGAAACCCTCCGCATTTCGTTCTAAATTCTTCACAGCCCCTCAAACGGGAAATGCTTCCCGCCCCGCGGGTACTCCCGGTCGAGGTATTCCTCGCGGATGAGCCGCTCCACCGCCTGAATCTCGATCAAAAGCTCCGCCGCCGACATGCGCAGCGCCCCGCCGGAGCTGACCGTGAGCTGTTCGAGCGAATCGGACGTAGCGACGGTCACCTTCACCTTTTTGCCAAGGCCGCGCACATACTCCTCGATATACATGTCCGCCGTCTGCCCCTCTCTTGTAAACACAAGACGAATATTGTGATAGTCCTGCTCGCTGCCCGCGCCGCCCGTTCGCCGGTAGGCGTCGTAGACGACAATCAGTCTGCATTGCTTATAGCCCTGATAGTTGCACAAAATGTCGTTGAGCCTGTCCCTTGCGCCGTCGAGATTGTGCGCCGCCAGCTTTTTTAATTCCTCCCACGCGAAAATAACGTTATAGCCGTCCACGATCAGGTATTCTTCCGGCGCATCCGGGCGCTTTCTCGGATAGTCGGACGCCGCAGGCGCTTTCACGCGCGACGCGTAAGAGACGGATTTTTCGGGCTTCTCGTAGCCAAGGTTCGTATCCCCCGCGCCCGTTCGCCGCTTCACCTCGCCGAATGTGCGCGCGAAGATCTCCTCGAGCTCCTTCTCATCCGCATAGGTTCCCGCGCCGCGCGGCGTGCGCGCCTTCTCGCGCGCCTGCTCCCGCCGCTGCTCGCCCTGCACGCGCGCACGCTCGTATTCCTCCGGGTCAAACGCGTCCGCCGCCGGAGCGTCTCCCTGCGCAAGCGCTAAGGGAAGATGCATATAATTTTCCACCTCGTACCACGGCACGACAACCCCCGCCCCGTGCGAACAGAACACCGAGCCGGTCGGATTGTCCAGGTCGCTCTCGCTGTCATAACCGATCTCCAATACGATCCGCTCCTGCTTTTCCTCCCCGAGCGGCCGGTAATCCGCCAGCTC
>CAMTZV010000045.1 GCA_947086625.1 uncultured bacterium
GGAGTGCACGTAACGACACAGGACGCAAAATTTATTCTGTCCTGACCGTGTGTGCTCTTGTCAATCGAGGGTAAGATCGGCTAATACAGATACCCGTGCGGGACAGTCCAACGGGTATCGTATTATTTATTATGCAGTTCGGGATGATGAAGAAGTGTATTTGTTGACGATTTATTATAAAAAAGATGACAACAGGATACCGACGAATCAGGAAATCATAGAATTGGTAGAAACATATTGCATGTAGAAGAACGTGTTTTATGGCATTGAAAATAATATAATAAAAGGAGACAACAACCATGGACTTGACAAACATCAGAGCCCTGTTCAAAAACAGCGACGCATACTTCGGCACACAGGTAAAAATCGGCGGCTGGGTGCGCAGCAACCGGGGTTCCAAAAACTTCGGCTTTATCGTCGTCAACGACGGCACATTTTTTACACCGGTGCAGGTCGTCTACGGCGACGGTCTTGAAAACTTTGACGAGATCAGTAAGCTCAACGTCGGCGCAGCCGTCATCGTGGAGGGCGAGCTGGTGGCGACACCGCAGGCGAAGCAGCCGTTCGAGATTCAGGCGGCGCACATTGCGATAGAGGGCGCCTCTGACCCGGCATACCCGCTGCAGAAGAAAAAGCACAGCTTTGAATACCTGCGCACGATCTCGCACTTAAGACCGCGCACGAACACGTTTGAGGCGGTGTTTCGCGTGCGCTCCCTGATCGCCTACGCGATCCACAGATTTTTCCAGGAGCGGGATTTTGTCTACGTGCACACGCCCATCATCACCGGAAGCGACTGCGAGGGCGCGGGCGAAATGTTCCAGGTGACGACGATGGACATGGGAGACGTGCCGCGCACGCCGCAGGGGGACGTGGACTATAAGCAGGACTTTTTCGGAAAGCCCACAAACCTTACGGTCAGCGGCCAGCTCAACGGCGAGACGTACGCAATGGCGTTCAAAAACATTTATACGTTCGGGCCGACGTTCCGCGCGGAAAATTCCAATACGACCCGTCACGCGGCAGAGTTCTGGATGATCGAGCCGGAGATGGCGTTTGCGGACTTAAACGACGACATGGACGTGGCGGAGGCGATGTTAAAATACATCATCACGTATGTCCTGGAGCATGCGCCGGAGGAGATGAGCTTTTTCAACAGCTTTATCGACAAGGGGCTTCTCGAGCGGCTGCACCACGTGGCAGAGTCGGATTTTGCGCGCGTGAGCTACACCGAGGCGATCGAGATTCTGGAAAAAAATAACGATAAATTCGAGTATCAGGTTTCGTGGGGCGCGGATTTGCAGACGGAGCACGAGCGCTATCTGACCGAGGAGGTTTTTAAGCGCCCGGTCTTTGTCACCGATTACCCGAAGGAGATCAAGGCATTTTATATGAAGCAAAATGACGACGGAAAGACCGTAGCGGCGGTCGACTGCCTTGTGCCGGGCATCGGCGAGATCATCGGCGGCTCCCAGAGGGAGGATGACTATGAGAAGCTGATGGCGCGCATCCGCGAGCTGGGGCTTTCCGAGGAGGACTACGCGTTTTACCTCGATCTGCGCAGATACGGAAGCGCGCGCCACGCGGGCTTTGGGCTGGGCTTCGAGCGGTGCGTGATGTATCTGACCGGCATGGGAAATATCCGCGATGTCATCCCCTTCCCGAGAACCGTCAATAATTGCGAGCTGTGAGGTTGAAAAAAGTTCCGGATTATGGTAGTATCTAACCATATTGGAAATTTATGGTTCAAAAGAAAGATCTTTATATGACATGGAAAGGAAAACAGCCGCCCGATCCATGCATTGCACATACGAAATGGACGGGCGGCTGAAGGATACGCAGAATGGGAGGGGTAGAGGTGAAATCCGCACAGCCGGGACGAAAGGTTCTGATCGTGGATGGCGAGGAGATGAACCGGAAGGTTTTTGCAGACCTTTTGCGGGACGAGTACGAGCTCATGAGTGCAGGCGATGTGAGGGAAGCGCTGCGCCTGCTCGTGAAGTACCGGGTAAAGCTGTCCGCGGTTTTGCTGGATGCGTCTGCGCTGGACGCGCATGACTTTCTTGGCGCGATGCGCACGGACAAGCGGGTGAAGGATATTCCGGTGCTCGTGACGGGCAGCGACGGCGTGGAATTGCCAAGGGAGGATGTGCTCGGGCTTTCCGCCAGCGATTTTATCTCAAGGCCCTATGATGCGGACATTTTAAAGCGCAGGCTTTCAAACCTGATACGGATGCACGAGGCGGGCAAAAAGATCGACACGTTACAGCGCGATGCGGTGACGGGGCTTTACACGCGGGTGGCGTTTGCGGAGCACGCGGCGCGCGTGCTGAGAGAGCAGCCGGACGTGGAGTGGAATATGATCGCGATGGATATCGAGCATTTCAAGCTTGTCAATGAGTCGTACGGACAGCGGATCGGCGATGAGCTGCTCGCGTATTTCGCGAAAAAGCTGCACTATTATTCCGCGACGAAAAACTGCGTCTGTGTTCGCTCCTATGCGGATCACTTTTTCCTGCTCGTGGAGCGGCGGGACATCAGCTACATCAAAAACAGGCACATGGAGCTGACGGAGTATCTGGAAAAATTCCCGCTCGACATGAAAATGTCGTTGAAATTCGGCGTGTATGAGATTTACGACCGTGAGATGGAGATTGACAGCATGTGCGACCGCGCGCAGATCGCGGTCAACCAGATCAAGGGCGAGTATGTGAAGGAAATCTGCTATTATGACGACTCGCTGCGCAGGCAGATGATCTTAGAGCAGCGCATCACGGACGAGATGGAGCTGGCGCTGAAAAATGAACAGTTTAAGGTGTTTTTTCAGCCGAAGTTCGACATTTTTTCCGAGACGCTCTCGGGTGCGGAGGCGCTTGTGCGCTGGGTTCATCCGAAAAACGGTTTTATGTCGCCGGGTGATTTTGTACCGGTGTTTGAGCGCAACGGCTTTATCACGGAAGTCGATATGTACGTGTGGGATAAGGCGTGCGAAAAGATGCGCGAGTGGCTCGACAAATACGACCGCTATGTACCGATCTCGGTGAACGTGTCCAGAAGGGATATCTACAGGCCGAATCTGCCGCAGATCCTTGTGGATATCGTACATAAGCACGGCCTTGAGCCGAAGCATCTTCATCTGGAAATTACCGAGAGCGCCTACGTCGAGAACGCGGACCAGCTTCTGGCGGTGGTGGAGCAGCTGAAGGAAGCGGGCTTTACGATTGAGATGGACGATTTCGGAAGCGGCTATTCCTCGCTGAATATGCTCGCGGAGATGCCCATCGATATGCTAAAGCTCGACATGAAGTTTGTGCAGAACTACTCGGAGGACAACAATACGCGCAGTATTATGAGCTTTGTCATCGGCCTTGCGAAGTGGATGAACCTTTATGTCATCGCGGAGGGCGTGGAGACAAAGGAGCAGCTTGAGCTGCTTCGCGGTATGGATTGTAACCTGGGACAGGGCTATTATTTTTCAAAGCCGCTGCCGGAGGAGGAGTTCGAGGAGATCCTGCGGGCATCCGGCCGGACGCTTGCGGATGCGGATGATCAGACGATCCGCTTTTCCACTGTGCATGACGGCGAACGGCAGACGATGCTCGTTGTGGACGGGCTTGCGGTCAATCGTCTTGTGCTCATCCAGTATTTCAAAAATGTCTATTCGATCGTGGAGGCGACCGGCGGAAAGGCGGCTCTGCAATATTTAAAGCATAACGACCGCGCGGATATCGTTGTGATGGACGCGCACCTGCCGGATATGGAGGCGAGCGAGCTCATCCGGGAGCTGAAAAAGGATCCGCGGATGGATCGGATCCCGATCGTCGTGACGACGCATGGCAGCAACGACACCGTGAACAAGGTGATCACGGCGGGCGCGGATGCGTGCGTAAAAAAGCCGTTCACAAAGGAGCAGATGCATGAATGTCTCAGCCGTATTATGTCTGTGCGGGGTGAGCAGATGAAGCATGAGGAGAAGGCGATTCTCGACAAGATGCGCATGATGGAAATGCTGACGACAAAGGATTATCTGACGGGGCTGTGGAACCGTGTGGAGCTCGAAAAGCGCATCCGGGACCATATCAAACATTCACCCGACCGGGAATTTTACTACATCAGCGTGGACATCGACGGCTACAAGAGCCTGATCAGCGAGCACGGCTACGCGACGGGCGACAAGGTGCTCCATCAGGTTGCCGAGCGGCTGGAGGGCTGCTTTGAGGACATCGACGTGGTGGGCCGTATCAGCGGCGACCGCTTTGCGGTATTTCTGAATGCGGCGATCGACAGTGAAGAGCTGCTCGTGCGTATGACGCACTTACAGTCGCAGCTCTCCTTTGAGGTGAACGGCATTCCGATCACCTGCTCGTGCGGTGTCAGCAGTTTCCCCAGCTGCGGGGAGGATTTCGACGGGCTTTACCGCGCCGCGGAAAAGGCGCTGGATGCGGCGAAGGATGCCGGAAAGAACTGCTTTCGGATGTGTGAGATGTGCGGGCGGCGCGGCGAGTAGGGAAAAATCGTTACGATTCACGGCCCGGGAGGCCGCTCATAGTAACGAAAAATCTTCCCTACTCGAGCATGATCTCTTTGACGGAGATTTTTTTAATGCGTTCCGCGCCCAGATACATCATCAGCTCGTAGAAAAAGAGAAAGGCCGCGAGTGAGGCGAGCATGTTTGGAACGTCAAATTCGTAGGCGGGAATATCCCCGATATCTCTGAACACGAGATCAACCGCGATGCGCAGCAGCGCGTACTGATACGCGGTGCCGAGTGCAAAGCCGATATAGGAGGCAGGGCGGTAGCCGCCAAGCAGTGCCCGGCAGCATTCCTTTTGCGAATAGCCGAATACGCGCATCATTGCGATCGTTTTCGTGTTGCCGCGCACGACGGCTGTGATAGCGAGAAAGAGCGTCGTGAATGCCAGTACGAGACCGATGATGAGCGTCATGAGCGCCATCATCCTGCTTGAAAGCGTATCCATGCTTGCGGACATCTGTGTCATTGCGGAAAAGCAGAACGAGGCGAAGGCGATAAAGAATACAAGTGTTTTCTTCGTCCGCAGCGTGCTTTTTTTCAGACCCGCGAGGAAGGGACAGTCCGGTTCGTTCTTCTGCTTTTTCGTTTTTGCCGGGGTCTGCGGACTGTCCTTTATGAGCTGCAGCACAGGTGCTTTGAGCCTGCAGGCGGCATAGCAGACCGAAAGACATGCAAATGCTGCCGTCGGCAGCAGCACGAGGCAGAAAAAGAGTGACGGGTGAAACCGTATGGAGATTTCCGGCAGGATGCGGTCTTTATTTTGCAGATCATAAAAGGTCGGCATGAGCAGAAACGACGCGGAGAAACCGGCGGCGCTTCCGATCAGCACGCTTACCCCGAACACCCGGAAATTTCCGGCGATTTTCAGATTGGAGTAGCCGAGTGCTTTTAAAATGCCAAGCTCTTTTTTATGCGTATCGATGTAATGCCTGATATAAAAGAGCAGCATGATGACGGATGTGACAAGCAGGCAGCCGCCGCTGACGGCGCAGACGATTTTTGCCGTGGATACCTGCGCGTCGTAAAAGAGCATTGCCGCCTCCGATGCGATCAGCGGCTCGATCTCTAAAATATCGATATAAAAATTCAGAAACATCGTACAAACGAGCACTGCGCACAGGGAAATGACAGAAATCCCGATGAGCTTTGCCGCGTCTTTTATTCCTACAACCATAATCTCACCATCCTATCTCGCGGGCATTTTTTCGCGTCTCATTCGTGTAAATTTCCAGAATCATGCCGCTGTTCATTTTGATGACCGTGTTCGCCATTTCTGCAATGTTGAGATTGTGTGTGACCATCACGACAGTGAAGCGGTACTCCTCCTGCAGACAGCTGATGTAGTCGAGCACCTGACGTCCGGTTGCTTCGTCGAGCGCGCCGGTCGGTTCGTCGAGAAAGAGCACCCGCGGCCGTTTTGCGAGTGCGCGCGCCACGGCGACCCGCTGCTGTTCGCCGCCGGAGAGCTCGCCCGGATATTTTTTGAGCTTATTCTCCAGACCGACGGCTTTTAAGACGCTCCGGTAGTCGGAATTTCCCGCGAGATCCGCGCCCATGCGCACGTTTTTTTCAACGGTCAGATTCGGCAGGAGATAGTATTGCTGAAAAATGAAGCCGACGTTCTCTCTGCGGAATGCGGTGAGCTCCCGGTCATTAAAAGCGGTGATATCCGTGCCGTCGTATGTAACGCTTCCGCTGTCGGGCTGCTCAAGGCCGGAAATGACATTCAGGAGCGTGGATTTTCCGGAGCCGGATGCGCCGAGGATCACGACAAAGTCGCCGTCCGCGATCTCTGCGCTGATGCCTTTTAGGATCAGTGCGCGGTTTTCATGTGTCCCGTAGGACTTTTTGATCTGATTTATCCGGATCATGTTGCTGTACCTCCTTTTTATTGAAATAGATGTTTTGCAACGCATGTTTTATTATAGATGTGTGTGTGAGGATTGTCAAGAAAAAAAGAAAAGGCCATGCGGATGCATGGCCTTTTGGCGGCAGATGTCTGATTCAGATTGCAGAAGAGTAAAGGTATTTCTCCTGTTCCGGTGTCAGGGTGTCGATGCGCTTGTCGAGGAAGCCCAGCTTTCGGACTGCGACCTCGTTGTCGACCTCCTTTGGCACGACGATGAGCTTTTCGTTCAGCTCCTTCCCGTGCTGTACGAGGTAGCGCGCACAGAGCGCCTGGATTGCAAAGCTCATGTCCATGATCTCTGCGGGATGACCGTCGCCGCAGGCAAGGTTCACAAGCCGTCCCTCGCCGAGTACGTAGATGTTTCTGCCGTTTGCGAGCGTGTAGCCCATGATATTACCTCGCTGCTCGTAGGAAACGGAGCACATCTTCCGCAGGCCCGCCATGTCGATCTCCACGTCGAAGTGGCCCGCGTTGCAGAGGATCGCGCCGTCCTTCATGACCTCCATGTCCGCACAGGTGATTACATGTGCGCATCCGGTGACGGTGATGAAGAAGTCGCCGACCCTTGCCGCCTCGTGCATCGGCATCACGTCGAAGCCGTCCATGACTGCCTCGATCGCCTTGATGGGGTCGATCTCGGTGACGATCACCCGTGCGCCAAGCGCCTTTGCGCGCATCGCAACGCCCTTGCCGCACCAGCCGTAGCCCGCCACAACGGCGATCTTTCCGGCGACAATCAGGTTCGTCGTGCGGTTGATGCCGTCCCATACGGACTGGCCGGTGCCGTAGCGGTTGTCAAACAGATGCTTGCAGTCCGCGTTGTTTACCATGACCATCGGAAATTCGAGCTTGTCCTCCTTCGCCATGGCGGCAAGGCGGATGATGCCGGTCGTCGTCTCCTCACAGCCGCCGATCACGTACTCCAGGCGGTCGCGCATGGAGGTGTGCAGCATGTTTACGAGATCGCCGCCGTCATCGATGATGATGTTGCAGTTGTTCTCGAGAACCTTTGTGATGTGGCGGTTGTACTCCTCCTCGGTGGAGCCGTACCATGCGAATACGTTTAAGCCCGTTTTCACGAGCGCCGCGGCAACGTCGTCCTGCGTGGAGAGGGGATTGCTTCCGGTAATGTACATTTCTGCGCCGCCGGCAGCCAGAACCTTGCACAGATATGCGGTCTTTGCCTCCAGATGGATGGACAGCGCGATGCGGATGCCCTGAAACGGAAGCTCTTTGGAGAAGTCCTCCTCTAAAGAGCGCAGTAACGGACAGTTTTTGCGCACCCAGTCAATCTTGTGCTCGCCGGACGCGGCGAGGTTTATATCGCGGATTTCGTAGCTCATAGATTTCCTCCTGTATGCTATAAAATATTTTAGAATTGATATCGTGACAGCTCACGTGCGCACTCATGCGAGCATGGTTCGCACAGTTCCCTGCCGATGGCTGAGCTGTTGTTCGATATTTGTAACAGCTCAACCCGCGCCATTCGCAAAGGCGCCTACCGGCGCTTTCTCGCTGCTGTCGCAGCTAACTTTGCTCATAATCGGGCGCTCCGCTCATCGTCTGCGTCACGTTCGCACT
>CAMTZV010000046.1 GCA_947086625.1 uncultured bacterium
TCCGAGGTCATCCCGAACTGCTTAATCGACGGAAACGTGTAAAAGGCGCCGAACGGCTCAAAGCACTGCAGGCCCAACCGCTCAAATTCGTGCATGAGATACCGCCGCCTCTGGTTGTACTGCTCGCGCATCATCGCCACGTCCTCGTCGCCGTTTTTCATTGCCTCCACCGCCGCGTACTGGCTGTTTGTCGGCGCGCACATAATCGCAAACTGATGAATCTTCAAAATCTGATCCATGATCTCCTTCGGGCCGCAGGCATAACCCAGACGCCACCCGGTCATTGCGTGCGACTTGGAAAAACCGTTGATGACGACCGTGCGCTCCCGCATCCCGGGCAGCGACGCGATGGACGTGTGCTCGTCCAGATAACACAGCTCCGCGTAGATCTCGTCGCTGAGCACAAACAGGTCATGCCTTTTGACAACCTCGGCAACCGCCGCAAGATCCGATTTTTCCATGACCGCCCCGGTCGGATTGTTCGGGTAGGGCAGCACTAAAATTTTCGTCTTCGGCGTGATGGCAGCCTCCAGCTCCTCAGCCGTCAGCCGGAACTGGTTTTCCTCCTTCAGCTCGATGATGACCGGAACGCCGCCCGCTAATATGCAGCACGGCTCGTAGGAGACGTAGCTCGGCTGCGGGATGAGCACCTCGTCGCCGGGGTCTAACATCGCCCGGAACGCATTGTCGATGCCCTCGCTGCCGCCGACCGTAATCAAAATCTCCTTCATCGGATCGTATTCCAGATGAAACCTGCGGTTTAAGTACCTTGAAATCTCCACGCGAAGCTCCTTTAACCCCGCGTTTGACGTGTAAAAGGTGCGCCCCTTTTCCAATGAAAAAATACCCTCGTCGCGGATATGCCAGGGGGTATCAAAATCCGGCTCGCCCACGCCAAGCGAGATTGCATCCTCCATCTCGCTTGCGATGTCAAAAAATTTCCGGATGCCGGACGGCTTGATCGCTGTTATCGTTTTATTTAGCGGATTTCTCATGGTGTCATCAACATCCTTTCATCCCTCGGCGACTCTGCCATGACGGTGCCGTGATCCTTGTATTTCTTTAAGATAAAGTTCGTCTTCGTGCTGAGCACGGAATCCAGCGTGGAGAGCTTGTCGGTCACAAATGAGGAAATGTCGCGCAGCGTCTTTCCCTCGAGCGTCACCATCAGGTCAAACCCGCCGGAGATCAGATACACGGAATTGACCTCCGGGTAGTTGTAAATGCGCTCCGCCACCTTGTCAAAGCCCATATCCCGCTGCGGTGTGACGCGCACCTCGATCATCGCCGTCACCTTTTCCACCCCGGTCTTATCCCAGTCGATCAGTGTGTGGTAGCCGCAGATCACATGCTCCGCCTCCATCGCCGCCAGCTCGTTTGCGACCATCGTCTCGTCCACACCCAAAAGCACAGCCAGATCGTGCAAAGACACGCGGCTGTTTTTCTCGATAAACGTCAAAATCTTTTCTCGCATTCCCCTGCTCCTCTTTCTATTTTCTATAATTATGATGCGTCTCAGCCGCAGACCTTGTAGAGCTCGTCGGCCTTCGGCGGCTCCAAAAAGCGCCGTTCCCCGCCGGATACGATCACCCGGTCGTTGCCCTCCGTCGCCTTTCCGACGCACACTGCCGGAATATCCGCCGCCGCCAGCGCACGCACGAGTCCGTTGCCGTCCGCCGCCGCCATGAGCATACTCCCGCTGCTGATCAGCGCATACGGATTGATCTCAAAAAATTCACAAATTTCTATCGTTTCCTGACGAATCGGGATTTTTTTCAGATCGGCCTCCAGCCCGACGCCGGAACTCTCCGCCATCTCCCAGAGCGCGCCGAAGATACCGCCCTCGGTCACGTCGTGCATCGCCGCAACGCCGTTTTCCACGGCAATCGCTGCCTCCGGCAGCACGGATAAGTAGCGGTCAAAGCCCTTCGCCGTATCCACGAGCGCCTTCGGATAGCGCCCAAGCAGCGCATCCTCCCGCTCCTTTGCAATGATGGATGTACCCTCCAGCCCGATCCACTTTGTCACAATAAGATCCATGCCCGGACGGGCGCCGGCAGTTGAGACGAGCCGTCCCTTTTTCGCCTTTCCGACGCCAACGACCGAGATGACCGGCTGGTTGACCACGCGCGTCACCTCCGTGTGCCCGCCCATGATCTGCACATGAGCGGCATGCGCGGCGCGCTCGGCCTGCTCCATCATCGCCCGCAGCTTCGCCTCGGAGAGCCGTTCGGGTAAAAGAAAAGTAAGCATCACACCGATCGGCTCCGCGCCCGCACTGGCGAGGTCATTGAGCGTAATCTGGATCGCCAGATTTCCGATGTCCTTCGCCGTGCCGGTGATCGGGTCTGTTGATAAAACAAATATCTCGTCCTCCCGCAGCGCAACCGCCGCGCAGTCCTCGCCGACGGAGGCGCCAAGCAGCACCTCCGGTCGGTCGGTTTGAATTTGTTTTAACACAGATCTTTTTAATATTGCCTCCGGTACTTTGCCTACTTTCATAAAATCAGTCCTTTTGCGCGGTTTGTCACTCTTCTGCGCCCTCGTCCGTGTCGTCCGGCAGCTCCTCGAGCTCGTCATCCTCCTTCGGCGGCTTCGCCGTGCTGCCCTCGTTCTTGTCCTTGTCTTTGTCCTTATCTTTATCCTTGTCTTTGTCCTTATCCTTGTCTTTGTCTTTATCCTCGTCCTTGTCCTTTTCTTCTTCCTCCTCGCGCTTTTTGATCGCCTCGGCGTTGTTTGCCTTCGCGGCGGCAGAGATCGCCGACTCGCTCTTCGTTGCAATCGCCGCCTTCATCGCCGCGACGGCCTCCTCGCTGCTTGAGCCGATGCCGACTGTAACGATCTTTGGCGAGGCATAGTACGTGCTGCTGTTGTACTGCTCGCGGCTGACCTCCTTGCCGCCCTCCTTAATCACCTTCCAAAGCTTTGCGGTATAGCCGGTGTGCGCGCTCTGCTCCGTGTGGATATAGCCGATCGGATGCGCACTGCTCGCCACAAACTTTGTCTCCGGCTGGGTCGTGCTCGTCGTCTCGCTCTCAAAGACGACCTCCCGGTCTGCGGCTCTGGTCTCCTCGCCGTAAACCGTAAACGTGATCTGCATGCCGCTCGTATATCCTTCAATATAGACCGGGAAATCGTAGTTGTTCGTAAATTTCAGATCTTTGTATGTGCCCGCGATGGCCGCGTCCATGGACGGCTTCACATAACCCACGATCATCGAATGGCAGTAACGCTCGTCGATCGCAAGCTCCGCGCGGATGACCGCGTTGTAGAGCGTCGTCGAAACCTGACAGATGCCGCCGCCGTATGTCTGAACGGTCGTCCCGTTCTCGTAGGAGCCGGCCAGCTCATAGCCGTTTTCCGCGGTAAACGGATTGACCGCCTCATAGACCGAGAACTGGTCGCCGGGGTAGAGCAGCGCGCCGTTGATCTTGCTCGCGCCGTTTCGCACGTTCTGCGCGCGGCCCGCCGAGGATGTTCCAAAGTCCGTCGTGAACGTTCCGAGCACGTCCTTCACCCGCGCGAGCTGCTCCTTCGTCCCCTCCGGCTCCACCACGCTCGCCACAAGCTCTAAGGAAGCATCCTGCTGCTCCCATGTCTCTTCTATATAAGATACGATATCGTCCGCAGACTGTTCCACATCCACGGCGATCCCGTTCTGACCGTCCGTGATCGAGAACACGCCGTTCTCGCGGCTTAACTCATAGTTGACCGCCTCCTGGTTCATATCTGCGGTATTGTTCTCGAGAAAGCTCTTTACCTTCTCCTTATCGGCGGTATATTCCAGATCGAACACCAGATTTTCATGCTCCAAATCCTTCCTGGACTTGTAGCGCTCGATCAGATTTCCGGTTTTGCCGACGTTTAAGGCGTCCTTTACGAGCACACGATTCGACCACGTCACGCCGAAATCCGCCGCCGTGGCGACGACGCTCTTGTCGTCCACGCTCAGCGTAAACTCCGTGCTCCCAAGCGAGTCAATATAGGCGTCCACCGCCTCGTTTGCCTCCACCTCAGTCATGCCTCCCACCGCGATCTCACCGATGAAGATATTGTCCGCGATCAGTCTGTCCGCGCCGCTATCCTCCGCATACACGGTTGTGCCGACATAAACGCCCGCCGCACAGACAGCCACGGCCGCCAGTGCGCCTGTGATTTTCCATACCCGGTTTGATTTTTTCTTTTTTTCGCCCATAAATAACCTCTTCTTACTATAAAAAACTTCTAAAACTTCCGAATCATAGTCATTATAACCAGCTTTCATGCATTTTTCAAGACTTAAAAACCGCCAGAATAATTGACAGAAATCACGAATTTTAGTATATTACTTACAGTTTTACAGAAGCGGAAAGAAACTGATGGATTTACATCAGGGCACTCAAAATCGTCGGGAGCACCATCGTTATTACAAGAATGACCGCAACTACTCCTGCAATTATCTGACGCTTATTATTTTTTTGTTTTTTTGTGTTTTTCATACATATCACCTCTTTGAAAAAAATAGAAAGGATCCGTTTGCTTATGCTGTTGCCTTTTTTATCCATTTTTATCATCGTGACCCTTTATATCGCAATCCGCACGCGCCACTCCACGCGCGCAGAAGAGGACCTCTGGGACGACTTCTGGAAAAAAGAGCAGGAGGCGAACTGGACGCGCAGGCAGGACATCTCAAATCTTGCCTACATTAAGCTTCCGCTCGATACGCTTCCGCTTGGCAGATACGACGACGAGGCGCTCACGTGCTTTGAGGACGCCCTGCGCGAGCTGGCCGAAAAGCCCATCTGCAATTTAAACGGCATTTCCAACACCGACTTAAAGCTTCGCTACGGCGCCGCCAACCTCCCCGCACTCACCGAGTGCGACACCAATTATAGCACGCTTTTGTCCCTTTTGGCAAACTATGGCGAAAAACTTTTTGAACTTTCTCACCGGGCGGAGGCAAAAACGGTGCTCGAGTACGCGCTCTCCCTCGGGACGGACGTCGGGAAAACCTACGAGCTGCTCGCCGACATCTACGAGGAGGAGGGCGACTCCCCGCAGCTTGCGCGTCTGCACGAGACCGCGGAACATCTTTCCTCCATCCGCAAAAGCTCCATCCTGCGAAAGCTCGACGCGCGAAAGGAACCGGACATTTCACTATAAGGATATTCCATCATGAAGCTTCTTTTAACCGCTATCAACGCAAAATATATCCACTCCAACCTCGCGCTGCGAAGCCTTGCCGCTGCCGCTCCGGACTGTACGGAGCATCTCTTTTTAAAGGAGTTTACGATCAACCAGACGGCGGGCCACATGCTCGGGGAGCTTTATACCGCCGCGCCGGACGCGCTGTTTTTCTCCTGCTATATCTGGAATATCACATATGTCGAGGAACTCTGTGCACAGCTTCACAAGCTTTTGCCGGATGTTCCCGTCTGGCTGGGCGGCCCCGAGGTCTCCTTTGAATCGGAACGCTTTCTCGCCGCGCACCCCGCCGTCAAAGGCATCATGCGCGGCGCGGGCGAGGACAGCTTCTGCGCGCTCGCGCGCCACTACATTTACGGCTCCCCGGAGTATCTCGCCGACATTCCCGGGCTTGTGTACCGGGAAAATGGAACGATCGCGCAGACCGGGGAGGCGCTTCGCGTCCCGCTCTCCAAACTTCCCTTCGCTTACGCCGATCCGTGGCCGATGCCCGACTCCCGCCACCGCATCGTCTACTACGAGTCGAGCCGCGGCTGCCCGTTCGCGTGCAGCTACTGCCTCTCCTCGGTCGAACGGGAGCTGTCCTTCCGCGACGTTGACCTTGTAAAGCGGGAGCTGTCCGCCTTTGTGGCGCAGGGGATCCCGCAGGTCAAATTTGTCGACCGCACGTTTAACTGCAACCCTTCGCACGCGCTCGCCGTCTGGCGGCACATCGCAGGAATCGACCGCGGGACGACCAATTTTCACTTTGAGATCAGCGCCGACTTGCTTCGTGACGAGGAGCTGGCGCTGCTTTCGCGCCTGCGCCCCGGTCTGGTGCAGCTCGAGATCGGCGTGCAGTCCACAAACCCGGCCACGCTCGCGGAAATACGTCGGCACACGGATCTGCCGCGTCTCTTTGCAAACGTCCGGCGCATCCTCGCGGGCGGCAACATCCACGTGCACCTCGATCTCATCGCCGGGCTTCCGTACGAGGACTACGGCACGTTTGCCGGATCGTTCGACGCGGTGTTCGCGCTCGGCGCGCATCAGCTTCAGCTCGGCTTTCTGAAGGTGCTCAAAGGCTCTTACATGTATGAGCGCGCGCACGAATACGGACTCCTCTTCCACGACCGACCGCCCTACGAGGTGCTCGCCACGAAATGGCTCCCCTTTGCCGACCTTCTGCGCATCAAGCGCGCAGAAGAGATGCTCGAGGTCTACTACAACAGCGGGCAGTTTGCCCTCTCGATCCGCCTGCTGACGCTGACCTGTGCGAGCGCGTTTGCACTGTTTGAGCGGCTCGGCGGCTACTATGAGAAAAACGGCCTGTTCGGCATCAGCCATTCGCGCCTCGCGCGCTGTGAAATCCTGCTGGACTTTGTGCGGGAGGAGCAGGAAGCGATCGACCTTAACATGCTGCGCGAGGCGCTCGTCTACGACCTCTACGCCCGCGAAAACTGCAAGCGCCGCCCGGTGTGGGCGGTTGACCTTTCGCCGTACAAGCAGACGCTGCGCGCGCTCGACCCGGAACGGAAGGGGAGCCTGCGCCACGTCGAGCCGTTTTCCTACCGCTTTCCGCTTGCGGACGCGCGTGTGCTGTCCGCGCTTCCCGAGCGGTCGGCGCGCCCGCTGTTGTACCGCTTTGACTATGAGGCACGAGATGCGCTGACCGGACAGGCACAGATCGAAAACGTCGGTGTTGGAAACGACTGACCGGCTGAAAATCAATAAAGGAGATGTACCATGACAGAATATGTCGCGATCGATCTGGAGATGACCGGGCTTTCGGTAAAAAGAGATCGTATTTTGGAAATCGGAGCCGTGCACATGCGCGCGGGCGCGCCGTGCGCACAGTTTTCCGCGCTCGTCAACCCCGGCTGCGCCGTGCCGCCGGAAGTCACGGCGCTCACCGGCATCACGCAGGAGATGGCGGATGCGGGGGAAGCGCCTGAGACGGCGCTTCCGCGCTTTTTTGATTTTCTTGGAGAGCTGCCGCTTCTGGGCCACAATGTAAGCTTCGACTACAGCTTTCTCGCGCAGGCCGCGGCGAACGCGCGCCTTCCGTTTGCGCACACAGGCATCGACACGCTAAAGCTCGCCCGCAAATTCCTGCCGTCAGAGCAGAAAAAAAGCCTCGCCGCACTGCGAGACTTCTTTTCCATCGACACCGGAGCCGTACACCGCGCCGCCGCGGACGCGCTTGCCGCAGCGCTCGTCTTTGAGCGCCTGTACGCCCGCTACGGCGCGGATGCGCCCGACGCCTTTCTCCCGCAGCCGATGCGCGTAAAACTAAAAAGACAGCAGCCCGCCACCATTCCTCAGAGGCAGCAGCTCGCGAGACTGCTGTCCGAACAGCCGGACGCGCTCCCCGCGCCGCCCGACCTGCACGCGCTCACACGCAGCGAGGCCTCCCGGCTCATCGAACGGCTGCTGCATGGGAGCGGGCGCTAGATCATCACAAACCGCACGACCGTGTCCACCGCCCCCGCGATGAGCAGCGCGCCGCCCACGGCGTAGGCTTTCGTCTTCTGCTCGTAGCCGAAGTGGTAGCCCACGTAAAGCCCGGCGACGACCCCGATCACGGTCGCGCAGAGGATGACGGTCAGAACCGTCACCGTGCTTGTGCCTAAGAACCCGAGCGCCACGCCCAGCGCAAGCGTCCCGATACTGATGAGCGCGAGCCGTGCTATGAGCATTTTCCACGCGTACTCGTTGTTTCTGTGCTCCATGATCGTCTCGTTTTTCCAGGCCTTGTAGATCAAGAAGTAAAAGAAAAGA
>CAMTZV010000047.1 GCA_947086625.1 uncultured bacterium
AAGTACGCCGCGCTCTGGGAGCTTCCCGCAGAGTTCACAAAGTGGATCGAAGAGGAGTGCGACTTCTGCAACTCTCTGGTGGACCGTATCGTGACCGGCTATCCGAGGGATGAGGCCGAGGAGCTCTGGAAGGAGATCGGTTATCAGGACAACTGTCTCGACACCGCGGAGATTTTCCATCTGTGGGTCATCGAGGGACACCACGAGGACGAGCTGCCCTTCAACAAGGCGGGCTACAACATCGTCTGGACGGACGACGTGAAGCCCTACAAGAAGCGCAAGGTGCGTATCCTGAACGGCGGACATACCTCTATGGGCTGGAGACGGTGGGCGAATGCTTAAAGGACGAGACGGTTTCCGCATTTTTGAAGAAGTGCATTTTTGACGAGATCGTGCCCACGCTCGGCAACACCGAGACGGATATCAACTTTGGCAAGGCGGTTTTGGAGCGCTTCTCCAATCCGTTTATCAAGCATATGCTGCTCTCGATCGCGCTCAATTCGGTGAGCAAATTCCAGGTGCGCGTGCTGCCGACGATTTTGGAGTACAAGGAGAAATTCGGCGCGTATCCGCCGGCACTCACCTTCTCGATGGCGGCGCTCATCGCGTTCTACCGCACCGACAACGCCAATGACGGCGAGGAGATCATGAAGTTTATGAAGGATGCGTCTGTGGCTGATATCATGGCGCGCGAGGATTACTGGGGCGGCGATATCACCGATATGACCTCCCTCGTGGAAGGCTACTATAATCTGATTCAGGAGAAGGGGATGAAGGCGGCTTACGAGCAGGTTCTCTCCGAGAAAGAGGCTTACTGATTATGCAGGAATTTGTTAAAATTAACGCCGCCGACAATGTGGCGGTTGCCCTGCGCGATTACGCGAAGGGTGAGACGCTCGTTGTGGACGGGAATGCCCTGACGCTGGCGGAGGATATCGCCAGAGGGCACAAGTTTACGCTGGCTGCGCTGGATGCCGGGGCGGCGGTCATCAAATACGGCTTTCCGATCGGGCACACGAAGGAGGCGGTGGGGAAGGGCTGTCACATCCACGTCCACAATTTAAAAACCGGGCTCGGGGACGACCTGAGCTACGAGTACCGCCCGACGAACGTAGAAAACCGCGCGTGTACCCTGCCCGAAGCGGACCGCTTCTTTATGGGCTATGAGCGAAGCGACGGGCGCGCGGGCATCCGCAACGAGCTGTGGGTCATCCCGACGGTCGGCTGCGTCAACTCGGTTGCAGGTGCGATCGCGGCGCGCTGTCAGGATCTGGTATGTGAAAACATCGAGGCGGTTGTCTCCTATGCGCACCCTTACGGCTGCTCGCAGATGGGGGACGATCAGGAGAACACGCGAAAGGCGCTTGCAAGCCTGATGAAGCATCCGAACGCGGGCGGCGTGCTCGTGCTCGGGCTTGGCTGTGAGAATTCGAATATCGACGTGTTAAAGCCGTATCTCGGGGACTACGACGAGAGCCGCGTCCGTTTTCTGGTGAGCCAGGACGTGGAGGACGAGGTAGCGGAGGGCGAGCGCCTTCTGCGCGAGCTTGCGGAAAATGCCGCGAAGGTAAAGCGCACGAAGGTTCCCGTGGAAAAGCTGGTGATCGGTATGAAGTGCGGCGGCTCCGACGGGCTCTCCGGCATCACGGCAAACCCGGTGGTGGGAGAGCTTTCCGACCTCGTCACGAGCGCGGGCGGCAGCACGATTTTAACCGAGGTACCGGAGATGTTCGGTGCGGAGACGATTCTCATGGATCGCTGTATCGATGAAACGGTGTTTGAGAAGACCGTGCATCTCATCAACGATTTTAAGGATTATTTCAGGCGCCACGACCAGACGATCTACGAAAACCCGTCGCCCGGAAACAAGAAGGGCGGGATTTCCACGCTCGAGGACAAGGCGCTCGGCTGCACGCAGAAGTCCGGCTCCTCGAAGGTGGTCGACGTGCTCGCCTACGCCGAGCCGCTAAAGCGCGCGGGGTTAAACCTGCTCAGCGCGCCGGGCAATGATCTCGTGGCGAGCACCGCGCTTGCGGTGAGCGGGGCGCAGATCGTGCTCTTTACGACCGGAAGGGGGACGCCGTTTGCGAGCGCGGTGCCGACCGTCAAGGTGTCGTCGAACTCGCAGCTCGCGGGCAAAAAAAAGGGATGGATCGACTTTGATGCCGGACGGCTCTTAGAGGATGGCATGACACTCGAGCAGCTCGGGCTGGAATTTTACGAGTACGTGCTCGCCGTGGCAAACGGCGAGAAGGTGAAGACCGAGGTGGCAGGCTACCGCGACCTCGCGATCTTCAAGCAGGGTGTAACGCTGTAACGTTCAGAAGTTTACGCTTTGCCGCTGCAAGCCGGCGCGCAGAGGCATTGCGAGTATATTATATGAGTTAGGAGGGTTTTTCATATGAAAGCATTTATGGACAAGGATTTTTTACTGGATACCGACACCGCGAAAAAGCTCTACGCGAACTACGCGGACATGACAAAGATCCCGGTGCTCGACTACCACTGCCATATCAATCCGCAGGAGATCTGGGAGGATCGCCAGTTTGAGAACATCGCGCAGGTATGGTTGGAGGGCGACCACTACAAGTGGCGTCAGATGCGCACAAACGGCGTGGACGAGAAGTACATCACGGGCGACGCGACCGACCGCGAGAAATTCCAGAAATGGGCGGAGACGATGCCCAAGCTCATCGGAAACCCGCTCTACCACTGGTCGCATCTGGAGCTGCGCTATTACTTCGGCTTCCAGGGCAATTTAAACGGCGATACGGCAGAGGAGGTCTGGAATCTGTGCAACGAGAAGCTGCAGAGTAAGGACTTTACGGTGCGCAATCTGATCCGGAAATCAAATGTACAGTTAATTTGTACCACGGACGATCCGGTCGACAGCCTCGAGTACCACCAGAAAATCAAGGCGGACGAGACGTTTGAGGTGCAGGTGCTGCCCGCATGGCGTCCCGACAAGGCGATGAACATCGAGAAGCCGGATTTTTCGGACTACATCAAAAAGCTCTCCGACGCTTCCGGCATTGCCGTGACTGATTTTGCCTCCCTGAAGGATGCGTTAAACAACCGTCTGGACTTCTTCGCGGAGAATGGCTGCTGTGTCAGTGACCATGCGCTTGAGTATGTGATGCATGTGCCCGCGGATGACGCACAGATCGACGCGATCTTAAAGAAAGCGCTGGCCGGGGAAACGACGAGCGTGCTCGAGAATTTGCAGTACAAGACCGCGTTCATGCTGGCGATGGCGAAGCAGTATGCGAAGCGCGGCTGGGTGATGCAGCTCCACTACGGCTGCAAGCGCGACAACAACGCGCTTATGTACGAGAAGCTCGGTCCCGACACCGGCTTTGACTGCATCAACAACTATGCGCCCTCCGCACAGCTCGCGGATTTCTTAAATGCGCTCTCCGCGACGGACGAGGTACCGAAAACGATCATCTACTCGCTGAACCCCAACGACGACGAGGCGATCGGCACGATCATCGGCTGCTTCCAGGGCGGCGGCGTCAGGAATAAGATTCAGCAGGGCAGTGCGTGGTGGTTCAACGATCACTACACCGGAATGACAAAGCAGATGAAGTCGCTCGCAAACCTTTCCGTGCTCGGAAACTTTGTCGGAATGCTGACGGATTCCCGCTCCTTCCTCTCCTACACAAGACACGATTATTTCCGCAGGATTCTCTGCCAGATGGTCGGCGCATGGGTGGAAAACGGCGAGTATCCTGACGACGAGAAGCTGCTCGGCGAGATCGTAAAGGGAATCTCGTTCAACAATGCGGTGGAATACTTCGGATTTGATCTGAAAACGGTGTAATACATGGAATTTAAGTATGAGTATAAGGTGGTACCGTCGGATCTGTGGCAGGTGCAGATGTATTATGCGTATTCGTCGTACACGGCGATTATCAATGTGATCTGCATTGTTTCATCCATCGCGCTGCTCTATTCACTCTGGGGGACGGCGCCTTGGTGGCTTCGGCTTTTGCTTTTGTTCTTTTTATCGCTGTTTACGGTCATCCAGCCGCTTGCCATGTATTTCCGGGCCAAAAAGACACTCGGGGATATCGACGATACGCTGCGGCTGACATTCAGCGAGCAGGGCATCCAGGTAGAGGTGAAGGATCAGAAGGAGTTTAAAAACTGGGCCGAGGTGCAGGGCATCGTGCTAAAGCCCACGCTGGTGACGATCTACACGGACAAAAGCCATGGATACATTCTGACGGACCGGATACTGAAGGACACAAAAAAACAATTTCGGGCTTTTATAAAGGCAAGGCGGTCGGCGCGGGCCAGATGAGATGCGGACGCTGTCCATGCGTGGACGGCGTGACTGCTTCCGGTGTGCGCGGATGCGCAGAGAAGTGTACCGCCACGGGCTGTTTATGCGTCCTGTGGCGGTATTTTGGATAAAGGCGATGATGATGAAAAAGAGATATTCGGTTGTGATTGTTTTGGCGCTGCTTATTTTGCTGAGCGGCTGTGCGGCTTTGCAGGAGCAGCAGGCTGTGGAGGAGACAAAGTTTGCCAGCGAGACGTTTCGGGAGCAGGTGGATAACGGCAGGCCCAATATTTACCTGATTACAAAGGGCTACGGCAGCGATTACTGGGATACGCTGCGCCAGGGCGCGGCCAACGCGGCGGAGGAGTACGACTGCAATCTCTACGTCGCCGGAACGCAGACGGAGTCGCACTTTGAAGTTCTGGCAGAGCTGATGCAGGACGCGCTCGACCGGGGTGCGGATGCGATCATCCTGTCACCGGCGGACACGCCGGAGATCATGCAGATGACGAAAAAAGTGAAGATGGCGGATGTTCCGCTGGTCTTTGTGGACACGATTTTAAACACGGAGGATTTCGATGCGTGCTTTGCCACGGATAATATGGAGGCGGGGCGGCTGGCGGCGCGCGAGACGATCCGGCTTTTGGAGCGCATGGGAAAGCAGCCGGAGGAGGCCGTGTCTGTGGGGATTGATATCGGCTCCGCACAGTCGCAGACGATTCTGGAGCGTCTGGCGGGCTTTCAGGAATACTGGAGCAGCCACACGCCGGGCACGTGGAAGGTTGTCGACGATATCAAAATTAACGACGGCGATATGGAGACGGCGGAGCGCCAGTGCTATGAGTTCATGGATGGCTGTCGGGATCTTGCGGCGCTGGTGGGCTTAAACAACGGCTCTACCGTGGGCCTTGCCAGAGGACTTTTGAAGAAAAAGCGTACCGACCTCGTGCTGGTCGGCTTCGACTATTCACAGGAGATAAAGGAGCTTATCGAGGAGGGGACATACCTGACGGCGAGCATCGTCCAGCGGCAGTATGATATGGGATATGAGGGCGTTTTTGCGGCGGTAAAGCTGCTTGGCGGCGGCACGGTTCCCTATCGGTATGTGGATACCGGCGTGCAGCAGGTGACAGGCGACAATGTGAACAGTCCTTACATACAGGAAATTTTGAACGGGAAATGACAGCGCGCGGCAATGCGCGCGCAGGGAGGAGAAGCGCATGGCAGACAGAAAGAAAAACGACAGGCGGACATATGTGGTCGCTCTGCTTGCCTATCTTGTGATCTGTGTGCTCATCCTGATCGTCGGGGTGCTTGACGTAAGGGATACGGTGAAAAACTACAACATGAGCCAGGCACGGCTTGTGAGCACGCTGCTCGTCGAGAATGTCAACGAGGCGCTGGACGATGTCGTCAGCCAGATCGAGCAGGTCAGCCGCGCGATCGCGGGCGGAAACGAGCGAGACTCCGATGTGATCTACGAGGAGCTTCTGGCATACAGATCGCGCTCGGATATTTGCAGCATCGGGTACGTTGACGTGGACATGAATCTGTATGGGGAGGAAGGCGACTATCAGGATTTTATCAAGCACGGGTTTTTAAAGGATATGACGGAGACCGCGCAGACGATGGTGACGGATCCGTACCGCTCGAAGATTTCCGCGGACAATGTGATTACCGTGTTTGTGCCGATCTACAAAAAGGGTGCGCGCACCGGGACGGTCTACGCGAATCTGACGCTGCAGCGGCTGCAGGAGTTTGCAAAAATGGGGAATTTTAACGAGGGGGCCAATATTTACCTCATCGACTGCGATTCTCTGAACTGCATCGCCTGCATGGACAGCGAGCTGGCGTCGGCGGGAACGTGGAACAATCTGGCGCTGCGGCAGGCGGGCATGGAGTTCGATACCGATCACGATTATCAGTTTTACATCTCGAAAATGAAAAACGGCGTGAAGGGCGATATGGTCAGCTACCGCATCAACGGGACGGCGTATTCGCAGGGATATGAGCGCATCGACAAGATGCAGGGCTGGTATCTGGCGGTGGAGCTTGCCAACCATTCGCTCTCGGATTCGTTCGACACGTTTCAGAGCAAGCTGGTCGCTTATGCGGTCATGCTGCTTTTTGTGACGTTTGTGGTCGGCATCTTTCTGATCCTTGTGGAGAAGCTGCAGAAGAAAAATTTTGAGAAGCTTTCCAGCACGGACGCCATGACCGGGCTTTATAATAAGAAGACGTTTACCTCACTCGTGGAGGAGCGTCTGCGGGACAAAAAGGAGCCGGGCGTGCTCATCTTTGTGGACGTGGACAATTTTAAAAATTACAACGACAGCTACGGGCATTTAAACGGTGACGCGGTGTTAAAGAAGTTTGCCAGAGAACTGCAGGCGGAGTTCGCAAGCCGCGGCATCATCGGGCGCTACGGCGGCGATGAGTTTATCGTCTATCTGGAACGCGTTTCGGACAAGGGGCCTGTGGAGGTGTCCATGCAGCGCTTACAGACGGCGCTTTCGTCTATGGAGCTTGAGGGCTTCGGAACCGTTGCATTGAGCTTTAGCTCCGGCGGCGTGCGTTTCCCGCAGGACGGCACGGGTTTTAAGGAGCTGTGTAAGATGGCGGACGAGACGCTCTACCGCGTCAAGGAGGGCGGCAAGGGCAGGTTTTACTGGTATCAATAAAAAAGCGGTCATAACCCCTTAAAAATACTCATATATTGAAGCAAAGTATTTTTAAGGGGTCTTCTCTTTGAAAGAGTATATTGAAAAACGGGCGATCGATATTGCGAATTATATCATCGAGCATAATACCACGGTGCGTCAGACCGCAAAGCAGTTCGGGATCTCGAAATCGACGGTACATAAGGATGTCGCGGAACGTCTGGTGCTCATCAATCCCACGCTGGCGTCGGACGTCCGCAAGGTTTTGGACATGAACAAGTCCGAGCGGCACATCCGGGGCGGGCTGGCGACAAAGGATAAATATTTGCGCGAAAAAAGTTTGAAATAGGGCTTGATTTTTTGGGCGGTTCTGCTATAGTCATATCTGTTTGATAAGAGAGGTATGGCAGATGGCAAAAGAATATGTTCTGGATATGACAAAGGGAAACGAGACGGGGCTGCTGCTGCGTTTTACTTTGCCGATGCTCGTCGGCAATCTTTTTCAGCAGTTTTATAACATGGTGGACTCCGTCATCGTGGGCCGCTTTGTCGGTACAAATGCGCTGGGCGCGGTCGGTTCCGTGGGCAGCATCGTTTTCATGTTTTTTTCGCTGTGCATGGGGCTTGGTTCCGGCATCGGGATTCTGATCTCCCAGTATTTCGGGGCGGGAGAGGACGATTATGTGAAGCGCATCGTCGCAAACGCAGTTTACATCACGGGCGCGACGGGTGCGCTGATGGGGGTTTGCGGCGCGGTGTTTGCGGATCCGATCCTGCGGTTTCTAAACACGCCGCCGGAAAATTTTGCGGACGCGCTCGTCTATATGCGCATTGTGTGCGGGTTTACGCTCGTCGTGGCGGGCTACAACACGGTTTCCGCGATCCTGCGCGCGCTTGGCGACGCAAAAACACCGCTCATTTTTCTCGGTGTTGCGAGCATCATCAACATTGTGCTGGATCCCATCATGATCTTCGGGCTGTTCGGCTTCCCGG